>JAGRNP010000023.1 GCA_020440705.1 bacterium
CGCCGCCCGGGCCGCCAGCGCCGCCAGCAGGACGGCGGTCCCGAGCCACAGGGCCCACTGGAACGCGCGCAGCCCCCGCAGCGCGCCGCCGTCGAAGACCCGGTCGGCCGGCACGCCGCCGCCCGCGCCGGTCGCGGCGATCAGCACCGGATAGAGGGGCGACATGAAGTAGGGTTCGGCGACGGGATCCCGCGGCGCGGCGCCGGTCAACTCGGCGGCCCGGTCGAGGTACCACACCTCGTCCAGGATGGGCACGCGACCGAAGACGGACCGCTCGGCCTGGGCGATCAGGATCGCGCCGGCCGCACACAGCAACGCCCCCGCGATCAGCAGGGGCGTTCGGACGGACCGGAGTCCGGCAGGCGGGCGGGCGCTGACCCCGGAACGGCTCACACGCTGAACCGGATCTCGAGGATGTCGCCGTCGCGGACCACGTACTGCTTGCCCTCGAGCCGCACCAGGTTCGCGGCCTTGGCCTTGGCCATGTCGCCGGCCCCGATGAGGTCGTCGTAGGCCGTCACCTCGGCCCGGATGAACCCGCGCTGCAGGTCGGAGTGGATGGCGCCGGCGGCCTCGGGCGCGGTGGCGCCCCGACGCACCGCCCAGGCCCGGCACTCGTCCGGTCCCACGGTGAAGAAGCTCTGGAGCTGGAGGGCGCCGTAGGAGGCGCGGATCATGCGGTTCAACGCCGGCTCGGCGATGCCCAGATCGGCCAGGAACTCGGCGGCCTCCCCGGCCTCGAGCTCGGCCAGCTCCTCTTCCACGCTCGCGCAGAGCGCCACCACCTCGGCGCCCATGGCGCGGGCCGCGGCGACCGCGTCATCCGGCGCGTCCTCGCCCTCGGCGTGGTTCAGCACGACGATCATGGGCTTGAGCGTGAGGAAGGCGTAGCCCGACGAGATCTTGGCCTCGTCCGGATTGAGCTCGAGATCGCGCAGCGGCCGGTCGTTCTCGAGCTGCGCGCGGAAGCGCTCCATCATCGGCGGCTCGAGGGGGTTGGCCACCTTGCCCATGCGGGCCTTTTCCTTGGCCAGCTTCTCCAGCCGGTTCTCGACGATCTGCAGGTCGGCCAGGCCCAGCTCGAGGGCCATCGATTCGAGCTCGCCCACGGGATCGGGCGCGCCGTAGCCGCCGCCGAAGCAGCGCACCACCTGGGCCAGGGCGTCGACCTTGCGGCCGTGCTCGAGGAACTTGGTCGACTCGCGCTGACCGCCCCCGTCGCCGCCCGCGAAGCCCGGGATGTCGACCCACTCGACGCTCGCATTCACCTGCCGCTTGGGCTTGAACATGGCCGTCAGGCGATCGAGGCGCGGATCGGGCACCCGGCCCACGGCCAGATGCGGCTCGACGCCCCCAACCCCCGTCGGCTGGCCGGCGCCGGTGATGACGTTGAAGAGGGTGGTCTTGCCGGTGAACTTGAATCCGATGATGCCGATCTGCACGGTCGCCTCCAGGCCCTGTGGCCGGACGGGGGTTCGGTTCTGCCGGCCATATAGTCGCTCGCCGGCTGCACGATGTCCAGCCGGCGGCGACGTCCGTTGCGGAGGGGATGCGGATCAGATGCTGGGCGGGTCGTCCAGCTCGCGATCGTGCGAGAGCGAGTACTCCGACCATTCGCCGGCGCGGCCGAGCTGGTCGACACCGCGCACACGGATCCGGTAGAGCTTCACCCACTCCACGTCGAAGGTGACCTCCGGCTCGGTGACGGTGGTGGAGATGACTTCATCGGATCCCTCGACCCCTGCATGGATCTCCACGTCGTACCGCACGGCCACCGCGCCGGTGGTCGGCGGGGTCCAGCGGAAGGTCATGGGCTCCGGAGTCGGGAAGGGATCGGGCCAGACGGCATAGAGCAGCCCTGCGAGAAGCAGGACCGCGACCACGATGACCGTCAGGTACCGGTTTTTTTTAGCGGTCATGGTCTTGTCACCCTGTCCGGTGGGGGCTTCAAGTAATGTCTCAGGTTCAGTTATTACCGTGTTTCCAAACTTACGTCTAGAGATCCGGTTTCGGGAGCGTCCCGGCCGCCGATTCTCAATATCAGCCGCAAAACCGCTCCTAGCCCCAAAAATAAGAGATTTTGCCGTTTGCCACAACCGCTAAAGGGACCGCATATTGCTGTGTCGGGACAAGGCAGTCCCTAGTGCGCGGTCTAACCCCACGAATCGGCACCTGCGCTCGCATGTCCATGGAGGAAGCTGGAGAATGACCGGCAAATTCCTGATCGCGACCGGCCTGGTCCTGGCCGCGTCCCTGATCCCCGGAACCCTTCCCGCCACCGCCGAGGCCGCCACCCTGAGCGTCCCCGCCAACCACGCCACGATCGCCGAGGCCTTCGCGGCCGCGGCCACCGGTGACCGCGTGGAAGTGGCGCCCGGCACCTACTACGAATCCGGCCTGCGGCTGCCGAACGGGGTCGCCCTCGTCGGCGCCAGCGGCGATCCCCGCGATGTCGTGATCGACGCCCGCAGCGAGGGCCGGATCCTGCTGGTCGACGGCGCGTCCCAGGCGACCCTGGTCTCGAACATCACCTTCCGCAACGGCTACGCCGCCGGCCGGACGGGCTTCGAGCGCAGCGGCGGCGCCATCTTCTGTTCCGGCAGCACGGTCCAGATCTACAACTGCACCTTCGAGGGCAACCAGAGCCAGGGCAGCGGCGGCGCCATCCGGTGCACCATGTCCACGCCCCTGATCACGGGCTGCGTCTTCCGCGACAACCGTGCCGAGGAGGGCGGCGGCGCCATCGACTGCAGCATCTACTCGTCGCCGCTCATCCGCGGCTGCACCTTCACGGCCAACGCCGCCAGCTGGGGGGGCGCCCTGAGCTGCCGCGGCGCCTCGTCGCCCACGGTGTACTCGTCGATCTTCGACGGCAACGGCACCTTCGGCGACAAGTCGTACGGCGGCGCCATCTTCGCCGACGTGGCCTCGCAGCCCGCCATCGACCAGTCGACGTTCTACGGCAACACGGCGCGCTACGGCGGCGCCCTGGCCTGCTTCGAGGACGCGACCACCGATCTCGAGCACTGCACCCTGACCGAGAACACGGCCGAGGTGCTCGGAGGCGGGCTCTTCGCCTACGAGTCCTCGCCGAACATCACCGCCACCATCGTCGCCTTCCAGAACGGCAGCGGCATCAGCGCCGAGGGCGCGGGCCAGCCGCAGATCACCTGTTCGAACATCTACGGCAACAGCCAGGGCGACTGGGTGGGGGCCATCGCGACGCAGCTGGCGACGGCCGACAACATCACCGCCGATCCGCTCTTCTGCGGCTCGGGGGACGGCGCCGCCGCGTTCACCCTGGCGACCAGCAGCCCCAGCAGCGGCGACGGCCCGTGCGGCACCATGGGCGCCTGGCCGGTGGGCTGTTCCCTCTCCGCCATCTCCGTGACGGCGTTCGGCGCCACCTGGGACGGCCAGGCCGTGACCCTCGAGTGGCACGCCCTGCTCTACGACCAGGCCGTCGAGTTCCGGGTGACCGGCGCCTGGGCCGACGAGCCGGCATCCAGTTGGGACGTGCCGTTCACGGTGCTCGGCGGCGGGTTCTACGAAGCGGTCGACCGCACGGCCGCCGGCTCCGGCGACGTCGTCTACCGCCTCTACATGGACGCCGGCACCGGCTCGTGGGAGTACCTCGACGAGGCCCGCCTCACGCCCGTGCCCGCCTTCACCGGCATCCGCGAACTGAAGGCCTATCCCAATCCGTTCAATCCCATGACCACCATCAGCTTCCGCCTCGGGACGGCCCAGCGCGCCCGCATCTCGGTCTACACCCCGAGCGGCCGCCGCGTCGCCGTCCTCGCCGACCAGGAGTTCGGCGCCGGGCCCCAGTCCGTCAACTGGGAAGGCCTGGACGCCAGCGGCGCCCGCGTCGGGTCGGGGCTGTACATCGTGCTGGTCGAAGGGGCCACCGAGCGGCTCACGCGGAAGATCACTCTCGTCAAGTAGCGGACCCGCAGCGCCGGAGACGGCGCGCCACGACCCCGGCGGCCGGACGACCGTCGGGGTCGTGGCTTTCCTCGTGCACCAGGATCTCGCAGGTCGGCCGCGACCCACGCCACCTCCACCCCGAGGTCGGCGGCCAGCAGGCGGCCGAACGCCAGGGCCTCCGGTTGCCAGTCCACCGCCGTGACGCGGTAGCCCCGCGCCGCCAGCCACACGGCCGCCCGCCCGCTCCCGCAGGCCAGGTCCAGCACCGGCCCCAGCGCCGGCGGCGGCAGCAGATCCGCGTGGGCGGCCAGGAAGGCCGGCGGCTCCCACAGGTGCCGGCCCGCGTCGCCCCGCTCCGCCAGGGCGCCGGGCGGCAGATCGGCCGGCGTGCAGCCCGTGACCGGCACCCGTCCGCGTCCCTCCAGATGGGCGGCGAGGGCGGTGGCCAGCGCGCCGTCGTCCGCCACCACGAGCAGCGGCACTTCGCGCGGCGGCAGGAAGATCGACGGCACGGCGGCGTTGAAGTGCTCCGTGGCGCTCGCTCCCGGCGGCGGGGACGTCACCGGCCGGCCCACGGCGCCGGGCAGGTGGCCGGCCCGGAACGCGGCCGACGGGCGGATGTCGAGCACCCGCGGCGGCGCGGAAGCGGCGGCTGGGTTGCGGGGGGACATCGCTCCTCTTTTCCCGGTGACGATTTCGAGATTCCGGCTTTATTATGGGCGGGGGCCGCCGAAGACAAAGCCGGTGCACAGGACCATCTTCCCACGCCCCATCCGCCGTCGCCACCCGGGAGTCCGGGGCGACCGGTTTTTTGCTGTTGGCCCACGAGACGGAGTGGACATGCCTGCCATCCAGAATTTCGTCGTCACGCCCAATCTGCCCGACCCCCTCAAGCCGCTGCTCGACATCGCCCGCAACGTGTGGTGGACGTGGAACGTCGAGGCGATCAACCTGCTGCGCCGGGTCGATCCCGACCAGTGGGACGCCCACGACGGCAATCCCGTCGCGGTGCTGGGGTCCCTGTCGCCGGAGCGCGTGGCGGCCCTGGGCAAGGACCGGGCGTTCCTCGCCCACCTCGAGCGCGTGCGCGAGGACCTCGACCGCTACCTCAACCGCCCCACCTGGTTCCAGGGCGAGCACGACGACCTGCCGACCGCGCGGGTCGGCTACTTCTCCCTCGAGTTCGGCCTGCACGAGTCGCTGCCCCTGTACTCGGGCGGCCTGGGCATCCTGGCGGGCGACCATCTCAAGTCGGCGACGGATCTCGGCCTGCCCCTGGTGGGCGTGGGCCTGGCCTACAAGGAGGGCTACTTCCGCCAGTACCTGAACCACGACGGCTGGCAGATGGAAGGCTACACCGTCAACGACTTCTACAACATGTCGATGGAGCAGGTGCGCGACGACGCGGGCGATCCCCGCACCATCGAGGTCCACTACCCCGGCCGCACGGTGCGCGCACGGATCTGGCGGGTGCAGGTGGGCCGCAATCCGCTCTTCCTGCTCGACAGCAACCTGCCCGAGAACCTGCCCGAGGACCGCGAGCTCACCAGCCGGCTCTACGGCGGGGCCGAGGACATGCGCATCCGGCAGGAGATCCTGCTGGGCATCGGCGGCCTGCGGGCGCTGATGGCCCTCGATCTGGAGCCGACGGTGTGCCACCTGAACGAGGGGCACTCGGCGTTCCTGGGCCTCGAGCGCATCAACCTGCTCATGAAGAACCGGGGACTCGACTACGAGACGGCCTTCGAGCTCGTGCGCGCGAGCAACGTCTTCACCACCCACACGCCGGTGCCGGCGGGCAACGACCACTTCGCGCCCGACCTGGTGCGCAAGTACCTCACGTCCAAGGCCGACGAGCTGGGCATCGGCATCGAGCGCCTGCTGGCCCTGGGCCGCCAGAACCCCCTCGACCAGAACGAGACGTTCTGCATGACGGTGCTCGCCCTGCGTCTGAGCCGTTTCGTCAACGGCGTCAGCGAACTGCACGGCCACGTGTCGCGCGGCATGTGGCAGGAGGTCTGGCGCGGCGTACCGGTCGAGGAGATCCCCATCTCGCACGTGACCAACGGCATCCACACGCGGAGCTGGCTGTGCCACGAGATCGCGCGGCTGTACGACCGCTACCTCGGTCCGCGCTGGTTCGAGGATCCCACCAACAAGACCCTGTGGGACCGCGTGGACATGATCCCCGACGCCGAGCTGTGGCGCAGCCACGAGCGCATGCGCGAGCGCCTGGTCGGCTTCGTGCGCGGCCGCCTGCGCAGCCAGCTGCGCAAGCGGGGCGCCAACCGCGCCTGGGTGAAGCAGGCCTCCGAGGTGCTCGACCCCGAGGCCCTGACCATCGGCTTCGCGCGACGCTTCGCCACCTACAAGCGCGCGGCGCTGATCCTGAGCGATCCGGACCGCCTGGCCCGGATCCTGAACGATCCCGAGCGACCGGTGCAGCTCATCTTCGCCGGCAAGGCGCACCCGAAGGACCATCCGGGTAAGGAGCTGATCCGGCAGCTGATCCACCTCGCGCAGGAGGAGCGCTTCCGCAAGCGGATCGTCTTCATCGAGGACTACAACATCGAGGTGGGGCGCTACCTGGTGCAGGGCGTGGACGTGTGGCTCAACAACCCGCGCCGGCCCCTCGAGGCCAGCGGCACCAGCGGCATGAAGGTGCCGCCCAACGGCGGCATCAACCTGAGCATCCTCGACGGCTGGTGGTGCGAGGGGTACCACCAGGACAACGGCTGGTCCATCGGCGCCGGCGAGGACTACGAGGACCAGGCCGAGGACCACGCCTACCAGGACGACGTCGAGTCGACGGCCCTGTACGACCTGCTCGAGAACGAGATCGTGCCGACCTTCTACGAGCGCAGCAGCGACGACGTGCCGCGCGAGTGGACCCGCATCATGAAGAACTCCATGCGCACCGTGAACGCCGAGTTCAACACCAACCGCATGGTCGAGGAGTACACCGAGCGGTTCTACATCCCGTGCGTCCAGAACGCCGGCCGGCTCGGCGCCGACGACTTCGCCAAGGCCCGCGAACTGGCCGACTGGCGGCGCCGCGTGCACGCGTCGTGGCCGGCGGTGACCATCACCCGGGTCGAGGATCCCCCGCGCGGCGACCAGCCCATGGGCACGAGCCTGAAGGTGACGGCCCACCTGCAGCTCGGCGCCATCCCGCCGGAGGAGATCCTCGTCGAGGCCTACCACGGCCTGGTCGACACCAACGGGGCGATCCCCGACGGCGAGACGGCGACCCTGTTCCCCGCCGGCACCGCCGACGACGGGGCGGTCATCTTCTCGGGCGAGATCGCCTGCCGCCGGGCCGGCCGCCGCGGCTTCACGGTGCGGGCCGTGCCGCGCAAGGACGGTTTCCCCCTCGACCGCTTCGAGACCGGTCTGGTGACCTGGTGGGACGGCTCCGAAGTCGGCGCCCCCCTGGCCACCGCCGGGACCGCCTCGCGCACGGTGCACCGGGCCTGAGCGCCCGGCCGCCGTCGCGCACCGCACGCCGCCCCGGGTGGTTCCACCCGGGGCGGTTCGTTTCCGGCCTGGGGTGCGGCCTCCCCGCCTTCGCGCTATCTTCCTGTTCCGCAACGAACTGGAGCAGCGCGATGACCTTCGAGATCCTCATCGTCACCCTCGTCCTGCTGGCGGCCCTCGCGCTGCTCATCAGCGAGCGCCTGCCCTACGACCTGACGGCCATCGGGATCATGGTCGCCCTGATGGTCACGGGGGTGCTGCGCCCCGCCGACGCCGTGGCCGGCTTCGCCAACCCGGCGCCGGTCACCGTCGGGGCCCTCTTCATCGTCACCAAGGGGCTGATGCGCACCGGCGGGCTCGTCTTCCTGTCCCGCCTGATGGCCGCCGTCACGCGCGGGCGGCCGCGGCTGATCCTGCTGGTGAGCGTGCTGCTCGTGGGGCTGCTGTCGGCCTTCGTGAACAACACGCCGGTGGTCGTGCTCATGCTGAGCGTGATCCTGGCCCTGAGCGGCCGCTTCGACCTCTCGCCGGCGCGCTTCCTGATGCCCGTCTCGTTCGCCTCGATCCTGGCCGGGACGACGACCCTCATCGGCACCTCGACCAACATCATCGTCAGCGACCTGGCCGCCGACCGCGGGATCGCGCCTCTCGGCATGTTCGAACTGGCCCGGGTCGGGGTGCCCCTGGCGGTGGTCGGCATCATCCTGGTGCTCCTGCTCGCGGATCGTCTCCTGCCCCGCACCCATCCGCCGATCTTCCATCACGCCCACGGCGCGCGGCACCGCTACATCGCCGAACTCTTCGTGCCCGCCGACAGCCCCGCCGTGGGCCGCGACCCGGCCGAGGCCCTGCGCTCGGGCCGGGAGGCGCCCGAGGTGCACGAGGTGCTGCGCGGGCGCCGGGTGCTCTTCCCCCCGACCGACGACTGCACCCTCGCCGCCGGCGACCTGATCCTGGTCAGCGCCACCGCCGCCGAGCTGGTCGCCGTGCTCGAGCGGGGCCACGTGACGCTGCCGACCCTGGCCGGACGCCCCATGGACGAGCCCTACCGCGAGGACACCCAGCTCGTGGAGGCCATCGTGCCGCCCGAGTCGCACCTGCTGGGGCGCCGGATCGGGGGCACGCATCTCGGACTCGGCGACGGCCTGCGGGTGGTGGGCGCCCAGCGGCGGCGGCGGCACTACGAGGCGGGCAAGCTGAACCAGCTGCGGCTGGCGGTGGGCGACATCCTGCTGCTGCAGTGCAGCGAGCTGCGGTTGTCGCGACTGCAGGCCGATCCCGACCTGATCATCGCCGACAGCGCCGTGCCCCGGCCCGCCAACATCCGCAAGGCGCCGGTGGCCGTGGTCGTCTTCGCGGGCATGGTCGCGGCGGCCGCCGGCGGCGTGACCGACATCATGACCGCCGCCCTCGCCGCCGCCTTCCTCATGCTCGTCAGCGGCTGCCTGCGCCTGCACGAGGCCTACGAGGCCGTCGACGTGCCGGTGCTGATGCTCATCGTCGGGACGATCTCCCTGGGTACGGCCATGACCAGCAGCGGCGCCGCCGACCTCTACGCCCGCGGATTCCTCTCGGTCTTCGAGGCGGGCGGGCCGCGGGTCGTGCTGGCGGCGTTCGTGGTGCTGACGAGCCTGCTCTCCCACGTGCTGTCCAACAACTCCACGGCGGTGCTGCTGGTGCCGGTGGCCCTGGCCACGGCCGGAGCGTACGGGGTCGATCCGCGGCCCTTCCTGGTGGGCATCTGCTTCGGCGCCTCGGCCTGCTTCGCGACGCCCATCGGCTACCAGACCAACCTGCTGGTCTACGGTCCGGGCGGCTACCGCTTCGCCGACTTCCTGCGTCTCGGCATGGTGCTGAACCTGGTCGTCTGGGTCGGCGCCTCGGTGCTCATTCCCCGCTACTGGAGTTTCTGATCCCACCGGACGCACGACGGGGGCCGCCTGACGACGGCCCCCGTCCGCTCTCCTGCCGAACCGTCCTACTTGCCCAGCTCGGTCGGCAGCGCCGGCGCCTCGGTCGGCACCGTGTTGCGATGCCCCTTCAGCTCGGCCAGGACCTCGCTGATCGCCGCCTCGAGCTGCGAATCCCGGCCCGCGTTGGTCTGCACCGGATCGAGTCGGACCTCGATGTCCGGCGCCACGCCCTCGTTCTCGACCCTCCACTCGCCCTCCGGGGTGAAGAAGCGGAAGAAGGGCACGGCGAGGAAGCCGCCGTCGACCAGGCCCGGATTGGCCGAGATGCCGATCAGGCCGCCCCAGGTGCGGGTGCCCATCAGCTTGCCCAGCCCCGCGTAGCGGAACGACCACGGCAGGTAGTCGCCGCCGGAACCGGCGTCCTGGTCGATGAGCATGAGCTTGGGGCCGTGCATGGCCCCCATGGGCGTGTTGTAGATCTCGCCGTCGCGGTCCTTCCAGCCGGACAGGTGCTTGCGGCCGAGGACCTCGATGATGTAGTTGGCCGCCTGGCCGCCGGCGTTGCTCCGCTCGTCGATGATCAGGGCTTCCTTGTCGACCTGGGCGAAGAACATCCGGTTGAAGTAGGTGTAGCCGGCGCCCGCCGTGTTGGGCAGGTACACGTAGCCCACGCGGCCGTCGGTGGCCTCGGCGACACGGCGGCGATTGGCCTCGATCCAGTACCAGAGCCGCAGGCCGCGTTCCGACCCCGTCGGCTCGACGACGATGTCGCGGGCGTCCTTGCCGTCGGCGCGGGGCCCCACGCGCAGGGTCACCTGCTCGCCGGTCGTGCCCTCGAGGTGGGCGAAGATGTTGTCGCCTTCCCCCAGCTCGTGGCCGTTGACCGCCAGGATGAACTCGCCCTCGCGGACGCCGTTGCCCGGCACGGCCAGGGGCGCCGCGGTGAACGGATTCCACGACTCGCCGGTGTAGACCCGGGTCACCCGGTGCCGCCCGTCGACGAGCTCGAAGTTGGCGCCGAGCAATCCGGCGCCGGGGCCGTCCTCCCGATGGACGTCGCCGCCGCCGACCCGGTTGTGGCCCGCCTGCATCTCGCCGATCATCTCCACCATGAGGTCGTTGAGGTCCTCGCGCCGTCCCACGTGGGCGACCAGGGGCCGGTACCGCGCGTAGACCGCGTCCCAGTCGAGGCCGTGCAGGGTCGGCGCGTAGAAGTACTCGCGCTCCATGCGCCACACCTCGTCGAAGATCACGCCCCACTCCTCGCGGGGGTCGATGCGCGCCCGCACGTCGCCGGTGCCGAGACTCTCCGCCTCGATCTTGGCCCCGAGCTTGCCCACCGAGAGCTGGCCGCGGCCCTTCTGCAGCAGCACATGCTTGCCGTCGGCCGCGACCACGAACGAGCGCACGCCGGACATGACCGTCTTGGCCTCGAGGTCGTCGAAGTCGAAGCGCACCAGTTCGGGCGCCTCGCCGCGCTCGCCGGGAGGCTCGTTCGAGCCGCCGGGCTGCGGGAAGTCGAGGTAGTACAGGGCGCCGTCGTCGCCCACGGCCAGGTTGCCGTAGTTGCGCTCGGCCACGGGCAGCGCCACGATCCGGGCGGCGATGCCGTCGAGGTCGATGCGGGTCGCGGCGTCGGCCTTCTCCTCGTCGTCGCCGTTGTCCTTCCGGTCCTTCTTGCCCTTGCCGCCCTTCTTCTCCTTGTCGCCCTTGTCGTCGCCGCCGGCGGCCTCCTCGTCGCCGCCGTCCGGCAGGAGGGGCGATTCGCCGTCGGCGGCCAGGACCACGGCGTACAGGCCCGCCCGGTAGGGGCGCTCCTGGCTGGTCATGTTCAGGCCGACCTGGATCGGTCCGGCGTTGGTCGAGGCGGCGAAATAGAGATACTTGCCGTCGGGACTGAAGGCGGGCGCGGCCACGTCGGCGGCACCGTCGGTGATCACGTGGCGCTTGCCCGCGGCCAGGTCGTGGAGCACGAGGTCGCGGTTGTAGTTGGCCTGCTCGTGGGTGTAGGCGAGCCAGTCGCCCGCCGGCGAGAACGCCAGCTCGACCGACTCGCGCCGCACGCCGGTGTCGATGGTCGTGATGCGGCCGCCGTCGGTCTCGATCACGTACAGGGACAGGTGGTTGTCGGTGTAGGCGATGCGGGGCGTGTCGCCGCCGCTCCAGGACCGCAGGTCGTAGAAGGAGGGCCCCAGCGGGTACTCGCGCCGCTCGCCGCGGCCGTCCTGGTTCGCGATCACGAGGGTCTGGCCCTCGCGCGAGTCGACGATCCAGGCCAGCTCGCCGCCGTCGGGCGACCAGAGGGCCGAGTACTCGCGACGGTCGCCCGTGCTGGTCACGTTGCGCGTCGAACCGTCCTCGACCGGCACGGTGAACACCTCGCCGCGGGCCGTCACCAGGGCGCGCTTGCCCGTGGGCGACAGGTCGAGACCCTGGATGGTGCGGGAAGCGTCCTTCCAGGCCGGACGCAGTTGGGGCAGATCCGGCGCGATGGACACGACGATCTCGGTCGCGGCCCCGCCGGCGGCAGGCTGGCGCCACAGGCGACCGCCCGCCTCGTATACCAGCACGTCGCCGTGGCCGGCCGCGTCACGCACGTCCCACACCTTTTCCGCGGAGACGCGCGCGACCGAGTTGTCGGCCTCGTTCCAGCGGTAGATGTTGTGGATCTCGTCCTCGCGGTCGGACACGAAATACAGCGTCTCCCCCAGCCACACCGGGCTGAAGTTCGTGGACCCGGCGCCGGGGATCGTCACGACCCCGCCCCTGGCCAGGTCCATGACCATCATCTCGGGCGTCGTGCCGCCGCGGTACCCCTTCCAGCCCGACGAGCCCCCGAAGAGCCCGTTGTAGCCGGAGCCGTGGGCGATGTAGGCCAGGCGGCCGCCGGCGGCGTCGTACGCCCCGCGGTAGAAGCGGGCCTCCATGCGTTTGGCGGGCAGCCCGCCCGCGAGGTCCACGTGGTAGAGCTGGCCCGAACGTCCGTGGTCGGTCTCGCGGGTCGAGACGAACGCCACCGCGCGCCCGTCGGCCGACCAGGCGACCGGGAAGTCCGGTCCCGGGTGCCAGGTGAGGCGGCGGGGCTGCCCGCCGGCCGTCGGCACCACGTAGACGTCGAGATTGCCGCCGTAGTCGGCCGCGAAGGCGATCAGGCTGCCGTCGGGCGAGAAGATCGGATTCCCCTCGTCGGCCTCGGCGCTCGTCAGCCGCCGGGGCTGGGCACCGTCGGGGGCGGCGACCCAGATGTCGCCGGCGTAGACGAAGGCCAGGTGGTCGGCCGAGAGGTCGGGCTCGCGCAGCAGCAGGGTCTGGTCGGCGCCCAGGGCGGGCCCGGCCAGGAGGATCGCGCACAACGCGATCGGCAGCAGGTGTTTCATGGGGAACTTCTCCGTCGCGGGGGGAAGGATGGACGTCGGGGTCGAACCCCGCCTTTGTACCAGATCCAGGGGCCCCGGGACAAGGGGTTTGGCCCCCGGATCAGTCGGCCAGGCCCGGCACCAGGCGGCGCAGGTCGTCGAGATAGCGGCCGAAGGCGCGTTTTCCGGCGGGGGTGAGCTTGACCAGGGTCTGGGGTTTCCGGCCGACGAAGTCGCGGGAGATCTGCACGTAGCCCGCCGCCTCCAGCTTGCTCAGGTTCACCGAGAGCGAACCGTCGGTCATGCCGAGGCCGTCGCGCAGGTCGGTGAAGCGGTGCGAGCGGGGATGGCGCACGAGGAAGGACAGGATCAGCAACCTGGCCCTGCCGTGGATGATCGGGGCTAACGGGCCGCCGCCCCCCGGGGATCCGGAGGAACCGGAGCCGGCGGAACCCGCGGCGTTCTTCGGTGCCACGCCAGCCGGCCTCCCTGCCGGGCGTCATCACCTGCCCGCGGCGAGGCCATCGCATCCGTGCGATTCCAGCCTGCCGCGATGCCGTTCCGCGGTGCAGGGGCCGGCGCTGTTTGGCTTGGTGTCGCGCACCGCCGGCCCCTGGGTCTCAGGAATGGCCGCCCTGCCTATTCCTGATGCGGGTCCTTCGTCTGGCCTCGGCTCGCGCCCGCCAACCCGTCCTCCCCGAATCCATTCGGGTGAGGTGGTCTGGCGAGGGGGCGGCTGGCACCCAGGACCAGTGACCCGCCCCCCGATTGCCGTCGGAGGTCCGTCTTCCGTCCCGTGAAGGAATCCCAGGCCCAGGGCCAGTGCTCCGTCAGGATCCGGCAAGACCAGAACGTCGGACCGAACCCGGATTCACGAGCCGCCGGCGGGCCCAGTCCCCACCGATGGTCATGCCGTTCCGGATCGTCTTGCGGCGGTCGCCGGCACCGGAGATCCATCTCCGTCTGCGGGCATTCCGACCGCGCGCCATACTTTAATATCGAAAGTACTTTTGTTTGTAAAGTAAAAATCCGCGGCGACGCCGTTTTTTCCGTCAGGGCCCGCAAACCGGCTCCATTCAAGCGATTCAGGCCATCGCGCCCGGGGAATCCGGGTTGGACTTGGCCGCCCCGGAGGTTATCTTGGGCGGGATTTCGCGGGTCGCCCCCGGCATCGGCGCGACCGCACCACCCCGCAGAGGAGGCTGCCATGAAGGCGGAGAAGCTGATCGCGATCGAGGACGAGTTCGGCGCGCACAACTACCACCCCCTGGACATCGTGATCAGGAAGGCCGAGGGCGTCTGGGTCGAGGACGTGGCCGGCAACCGGTTCATGGACTTCCTCGCCGCCTACAGCGCCGTGAACCAGGGCCATTGCCACCCGCGCCTGCTGAAGGCCCTGCGCCGGCAGGCCGCCAAGGTCACCCTGACCAGCCGCGCCTTCCGCAACGACCAGCTGCCGTTCTTCTGCAAGGAGCTCTGCGCGCTGACGGGCTACGACCGCGTGCTGCCCATGAACTCGGGCGCCGAGGCCGTCGAGACCGCCATCAAGGCCGCGCGCAAATGGGGCGAGAAGGTCAAGGGGATCCGGAAGGACAAGGCCGAGATCATCGTCTGCGCCGACAACTTCCACGGCCGCACCACGACCATCGTCGGCTTCTCCACCGAGGAGCAGTACAAGGACGGCTTCGGCCCCTTCACGCCGGGCTTCAGGATCATCCCCTTCGGCGACGCCAAGGCCCTGGCCGAGGCGATCACGAAGAACACGGCCGCCTTCATCGTGGAGCCCGTCCAGGGCGAGGCCGGCATCAACGTGCCGCCCCAGGGCTTCCTGCAGCAGGCCGCCCGGATCTGCAAGGACAACAACGTCCTGTTCATCGCCGACGAGATCCAGAGCGGCCTGGGCCGCACCGGCAAGCTCTTCGCCTTCCAGCACGAGGACGTCACGCCCGACGCCGTGATCATCGGCAAGGCCCTCAGCGGCGGCTTCTACCCCGTGTCGGCCTTCCTGGCCAACGACGAGGTCATGGGCGTCTTCCATCCGGGCGACCACGGCTCGACCTTCGGCGGCAATCCCCTGGGCATGGCCGTCGCCCGCGAGGCCATCAAGGTGCTCGTCGAGGAGAAGCTGGTGGAGAACAGCGCCAAGCTGGGCCCCTGGTTCATGGACGAGTTGAAGAAGATCGACGCCAAGAGCATCAAGCTGGTGCGCGGCCAGGGCCTGTTCATCGGCCTGGTGCTGGACCGGCCGGCCCGCCCCTACTGCGAGGCCCTGATGAAGGAGGGCATGCTCTGCAAGGAGACCCACGAGAACGTGATCCGCTTCGCGCCGCCGCTGGTGATCACGAAGAAGGAGCTCAACCTCGCGCTCAGGCACGTGAGGAAGGTCTTCAAGAAGCTGGGCTAGGGTCCGCCCCGTTCCCGACGGGATCCGGCGATTTCGGTCGCCGGATCCCTTTTTTTGCGCCATGCTCCCGCCCGGGGAGGAAACCATGACACGGAACAGACTGGCCGTCGCGGTGCTCGTGCTGGGCGTGGCGGCGGCGATCGGATTCGGGATTGGGCGGCCACCGCGGTACGCCACCGAGGCGGACTTCGTGCGGGCCGTGACCACCGACGGGTGGCAGGTCATCGGGCGCTTCGGCGAGGCCTGGCCCGCCCGCGTGGCCGAGACCAGCGACGGCTACGGCACCATCACCTTCGCCGGCCCGGACGGCATGCGGCAGACCTACCAGGGCTACGAGGGCTACGAACTGCGGGTGGTGCGGCTGCGGGCGGGTGACGGCACCGAGTCGGTGCGGGTGCTGCGGTCGGCCGAGATGAGCGGCGAGATCGGCGACGAGCTGCGCCGCTGATCCGGTTCAGCGCCCGGTGGTGTCGGCCCGGACCCGGGCCAGGAGCACGGCCTGCAGCGCCTCGGCCACGATGCGGTTGCCCCGGGCGTTGAAATGCCCCTTGTAGACGGCGGCGGTGTTCTCCGCCTCGATGGCCGCGGTGAGCGCCTGCTCGGGATGGGCCACCGGGTAGTCGCGGTCGAGGGCGTCGAGGAAACGCTGGTAGGGAAGCTTGCCCAGCTGCCGGCCCATGTAGAGGTCCTGCACCGTGGGCAGGTGCACGATCACGAAGTCGGCCCCCGCCTGCCGGGCCTCGCCGGCCAGCGCCTGGATGATGGCCCAACCCAGCTGCGGCTCCTCGCCCGTGGGCCGGAACACCGACCGCCGGATGGCCCAGGGATCGTCGTAGCCGCGCCGGAACTCCGCAATCGTGGCCAACAGCCGGCTGTGCTGCCACCAGGCGCGCCCGTAGTCGGCGGGATCGTAGAACCCCTCGTAGGGCAGCAGCGGCCAGTTCTCCAGGTCGGCCAGGATGCCCGGCACCTCGTCGGGGCCGGGCACCGGGACGTTGATCAGCGAGATGCCGCCGTCGGCCAGGACGAACCGGGGCTTGGCGAACGGCAGGCGCGTGCGCGGCTCGTAGAGCGGCCGCAGCAGGTTCAGGTCGCGTTTGAGGTTCTCGGGCTGGAAGCCCAGGACCACCACGTCCGGCGCGAAGCCCTTGCCCGTCTTCGAGAAGCGCAGCAGGGCCTGGTCGAGGCCATAGCCCCCCACCCCGAAGTTGAGCACCTCGGCGGGTTGCCCGGCGGCCACCAGACCGGCCTCGAGCTGGGCCCCCCAGCTCTCCGCGTAGACGACGTCGTCGCCGTGGGTGAACGAGTCGCCGAACAGGGCGATGCGCAGCACCCCGGGCGGCGGCGTCGGCGGGAATTCCTCCCGCGGCGAACGGATGCCCTGGGCGTTGTAGGCGTACAGGCCGTCGGCGGAACGGCCGTGCGGACGGGGCACCCAGCCCAGGTGGGGATCGGCCATCACGAAGGAGTCCGATGAACCGGCCAGCTCGGCGGCGAGCCGGGTCACCGACGCCACCGGCACCACGTGGGGCCGCACGATCCGGTTGCGGAAGGTGAAGTTGCCGGACTCGTCGGTGGCACCGACGACCCGGACGACGATCTCGCCCACCGCCCCCGTCAGCAGGACGGCGAAGACGACCAGGGCGAGCTTGAGGTGGAGGGTCTTCATGGCAACGGGTGGACTCCGGTTCGGGGAAACACCGGCCACCATAGTCCAGGTCGTGGCCGGACCGCCATCCCGAATGCGATGCGGCGACGACACATGGTCCGCCCCGGATGACTCCGGCCCCGATTCGTGCTAGATTGGCGCGGTTTGCTGCACGTTCATCCCTTCCCTCGCCAAGGAGACCGCCATGATCCGGCTCATCTTCAGGGCCGCGCCCGGCCTGTTGCTCGCGGGGCTCCTCGCCGGCTGCACCGGCGGCGCCGCCACCTCGCTCCGGGACGCCCCGGAAGCCCCGGTCGCCGCCGAGGTCCCGCCGCCGCCGCCGCCGCCGGCCGATCCCGACCTGGCCGCCCTGATCGAGGCCGCCCGGTCCGGCACCTGGGCCTACGAAAAGCTCGCCGAGCTGTGCGACACCGTGGGCAACCGCCTGGTCGCCTCGCCGGGCATGGCGCGGGCCATCGCCTGGTCGCAGGCGTCGCTGCGCGAGGCCGGCTGCGACAGCGTGTGGCTCGAATCGGTCACCGTGCCCCACTGGACGCGGGGCCGGGAATGGGCCCGCTGCGTCGGGCCGGTCGAGTTCGCGATGGACATGGTCTCCATGGGGCTGAGCGAAGGCACCGGCGGCGAGGTGCTCGAGGCCGAGGTCATGGCCGTGCGCGACTGGGACGAGTTCGAGGCCCGCCGGGACGAGGCCGCCGGCAAGATCGTGCTCTTCGACATGCCCTGGGAAGGCTACGGCAAGACCGTGCAGTACCGGGTCAAGGGCGCCAGCACCGTGGCGCGGCACGGGGCGGTGGCCTGCCTGATCCGTTCGGTGACCGGACGCAGCCTCGGCGCCCCCCACACCGGCATGATGCGCTACGAGGACGACGCGCCGCGCATTCCGATGGCCGCCCTGACGGTCGAGGACGCCGGACGCCTGCATCGCCTGTGCGACCGCGGGTTGCAGCCCCGCGTCCAGCTGATGATGGAGGCCGCCAACCACGACTCGACCACCAGCTACAACGTGATCGGCGAGATCCGCGGCCGCGGGAAGCCCGGGCAGATCGTGCTCGTGAGCGGCCATCTCGACTCGTGGGACGTGGGCACCGGCGCCCACGACGACGGCGCCGGCGTGGTGCAGACCCTGGCCGCCGCCCGCGAGGTGATGCAACACGGCGGGCGGCCCCTCCGTACAGTGCGGGTTGTCCACTTCACCGCCGAGGAGATCGGCGTGTACGGCGGCAAGGCCTATCTGGCCGCGCACCGGCACGAACTGGACCGGCACGTCCTGGCCCTCGAGAGCGACTCGGGGGCCTTCGCCCCGCGGGGCTTCACCATCGACGCGGACAGCACGGTCGTGGCCGAAGTGGCCCGGCGGGCGGCGCCGCTCGCGGTGCTCGCTCCGGGCGACTGGAACGTCTGGAAGGGCGGTTCCGGGGCCGATGTCGGACCGATCGTGCGCCAGGGCGTGACCGGGGCCGGCCACCGGGTCGACGGGACGCACTACTTCGACGTGCACCACTCCCGCGCCGACACGTTCGACAAGATCGACCCCGACGAGCTGGCGCGGAACGTCGCCGCCATCGCGGGCCTGATCCATCTCGTGGCGAATCATCCGGCCGATCTGGGTCCGGCGCCCCTGGCGTCGCTGCCCGGCGGCTCTCCCCACAGCGGAGGTCATTGATGCCCCAGTCCATGCGCCCGTTTCCCGTCCTGCGCGCCGCCGCCCTGGCTGCGCTCGTCCTGCTGGCCGCGCCCGTGCTCGCGGCCGACGTCGTCGAGGGGACGCCCGACGCGTCCGACATGCGTCTGCTGCGCACTCCCGACATCCACGGCGACACCATCGTCTTCGGCTACGCGGGCGACCTGTGGACCGTACCGTCCGCCGGCGGCGAGGCCCGCCGCCTGACCAGCGGCGTCGGCTACGAGCGCTCGCCCAAGTTCAGCCCCGACGGCTCGCGCATCGCCTTCACGGGCAACTACGACGGCAATCTCGACATCTATGCGGTGGACGCCGGCGGCGGCGAACCCGTGCGCCTGACGTGGCACCCGGGCTTCGACCGCATCATCGACTGGCAGCCCGACGGCCGCGCGGTGCGCTTCCAGTCGGGCCGCGAGAGCCGCACCGGGCGCGACCTGCAGCTCTACACCGTGCCGGCGACAGGCGGCCTGCCCACCAGGATGATCCTGCCCACGGGCGGCCTCTCGAGCTACTCGCCGGACGGCAAGCGCTTCGCCTTCAACCGCATCACGCGCGAAGAGCGCACCTGGAAGCGCTACAAGGGCGGCATGGCCCAGGACATCTGGGTGTACGACTTCGCCGCCAACGACACCCGGCGGATCACCGACTGGATCGGGTCGGACAACCACCCCATGTGGCACGGCGACCGCATCTACTACACGAGCGACCAGTCGGGTCGGCTGGAGATCTGGTGCCACGAGCTGGCGACGGGCGAGAACCGGCAGGTGACGAAGCACGACGAGTACGACGTGAAGTACCCGAGCCTGGGCCCCGACGCCATCGTGTACGAGAACGGCGGCCGACTCGAGGTGCTCGACCTGGCCACCGAGAAGACGCGCCGGGTGAAGGTCACCCTGCGCAGCGACAACGTCCTGACCCGCGCCCGGCTCGAGTCCGTCGGCGACCGGGTCGAGGGCGGCGCCATCGCACCCGACGCCCAGCGGGCCGTGTTCACCGCCCGGGGCGACATCTTCACGGTGCCGGCCGAGAAGGGCCCGGTGCGGAACCTCACCGCGACGCCGGGCGTGCGCGAGCGCGACGCCGTCTGGTCGCCCGACGGCAAGTGGATCGCCTACCTGAGCGACGAGACCGGCGAATACGAGGTGTGGGTGCGGCAGGCCGACGGCAAGGGCGAACCCCGGCGGCTCACCAAGGGATCGAAGGCCTGGCAGATGGCCCTGGAGTGGAGTCCCGAGAGCGACCGCATCGTCATGAGCGACGCGGCCATGAACCTGTGGCTGATCGACGTCGAGAAGGGCGGCACGAAGAAGATCGACCAGTCGGTTTCCGGCGAGATCCGCGAGTGGGGCTGGAGCCCCGGCGGCGACTGGCTCGCCTACGCCAAGTCCGGGGAGAACGGCTTCCGCTCGATCTTCCTCTACGACGTGGACGGCGACGCGGTGCACCGGGTGACGAACGACTTCACCGACGACTCCGCGCCCGCCTTCGACGACGAGGGCAAGTACCTCTTCTTCGCCTCGAGCCAGCACTTCAACCCGACCATCGGCGGCTACGACCTCAAGCCGATCTGGTCGAACATGGACGGCATCTACGGCGTGACGCTGCGGGCCGACGTCGCCCACCCGTTCCCGCCCGAGAGCGACGAGGTCGCCGTCAAGGAGGACGACGGGGACGACGACGGCGACAAGGACAAGGACGCGGAGAAAAAGGAGAAGAAGGATGCCGAGGAAGACGACGACGGCGAGAAGGAGGACGCGGATGACGACGCCCTCGTGATCGACGTCGACGGCATCGGTGACCGCATGTTCGCCCTGGACGTGGGTCCCGGCAACTACTTCAGCCTGCAGTTCGCGTCGGGCCAGCTGTTCTACATGAGCCGGCCGTTCACCCCGGGCGGCGGTCGCGGCAACCAGGGCGCGACGTCGTCGATCATGGTCTTCGACATGAAGGACCGCGAAGCCAAGACCGTGCTCGAGGGCGCCTTCGGCTTCCAGCTCTCGGCCGACGGCAAGAAGCTGCTCTACGCCATGCGCGGCGACAAGTACGGTATCATCGACGCCAAGGCCGACCAGAAGCCGGCCAAGGAGCCCCTGCGGGTGGGCGACATGAAGGCGCGCATCGACCCGCGGGCCGAGTGGCGGCAGATGTTCCGTGACGCCTGGCGCCAGGAGCGGGACTTCTTCTACGACCCGGGCATGCACGGCGTGGACTGGGACCACATGTACGAGCGCTACGGCCAGCTCGTGCCCTACGTGGCCCACGGCCAGGACTTCGCCTACGTGCTCGGCGAGCTGATCGGCGAGCTGAACAGCTCCCACTCGTACGTGCGCTTCGGCGACGTGCCGCACTCGCCGCGGGTGGCGACCGGCCTGCTGGGCTGCACCTTCGCCCTGAAGGACGGCGAGGACCGCTACACCTTCGGCCGCGTCTACACCGAGGTCGACTGGAATGCCGGCACCCCCGCGCCCCTGAACATGCCGGGCAGCGAGGTCGCCGGCGACGAGTATCTGATCGCGGTCGACGGCGTCGAACTGAAGGCGCCCCTGAACCCCTTCAGCCTGCTCGAGGACAAGGTCGGCAAGCAGGTGGTGCTCGAGGTGGCCGCCGGCCCCGACGGCAAGGACAGCCGCGAGGTCACCGTGGTGCCCATCGGCAGCGAGTTCGACCTGCGCTACGAGGCCTGGGTGCAGAAGAACCGGCGCCGGGTCGACGAGCTGTCGGGCGGCAGGATCGGCTACCTGCACATGCCGAACACGGCCGTCGGCGGCCAGCAGGGTTTCGCCAAGGGCTACTACCCGAACCTGCGCAAGGAGGGGCTCATCATCGACGAGCGCTTCAACGGCGGCGGGTTCATTCCCGACTTCTTCATGAACATCCTCAGGCAGAAGCTGGTCAACCTCTGGAAACCCCGCTATGGCCAGGACTGGCGCACGCCCGGCACCGCCTTCGCCGGCCACCTCGCCATGATCAGCAACGGCTACGCCGGCAGCGGCGGCGACGCCCTGCCCTACTACTTCAAGTACTACGAGCTGGGTCCCGTGATCGGCACGCGCACCTGGGGCGGCCTCGTCGGCATCAGCCGCAACATCCGCCTCATGGACGGTGGCGGGGTCACCTTCCCCGAGTTCGGCCTGTTCAACGTGGACGGCGACTGGGACGTGGAGAACCACGGCGTCGACCCGACGATCCCCATCGACAACCTGCCCCACGAGGAGATCGCCGGACGCGATCCCCAGCTGGAGAAGGCCGTCGAGGTGCTCCTGCAGAAGATCGCGGACGAGCCGGTGCGGGTGCAGACCCACGGCGCCTTCCCGCGGGACAAGACGCGCTAGGTTCCACCCCGCGCTCCGCTTCCGCACGGCGACGCCCCCCTCCCGACCGGAGGGGGGCGTCGCGCGTTTCCGGCCGGGGCCATCAGCCCCAGAACACGAACACCGCCGACAGCGAGAGGAACGAGGCGAGCGTCGTCAACACGATGATCGCCGAACTGAGGTCGGCGTCGCCGTCGAGCTGGGTGGCGAGCACGTACATGGCGGTCGAGGCCGGCATGGCGAAGAAGAGCATCGCGGTCAGCACGTCCGGGCCCGACACTCCGGCGAGGCGCAGGGCCCACCAGCCCACGATCGGCATGATCGCGACCTTCAGCACCGTGGCGGCGACGGTCACCGGCAGGCGTTCGCGCAGGCCCTCGAACCGAAGGGCGCCCCCGATGGAGATGAGGGCGAAGGGCAGGGTCAGGGACGCGGCCAGGCGCAGCGAGTTGTCCACGGCCGCGGGCCAGGGGGGCATGAAGCGCACCCAGACCATGCCGGCGGCACAGGCCAGGATCAGGGGATTCCGCACGAGGGCCCGCACGGTGAGGCGGACACGGTCGGCCTGGTCGATCGTGCCGCGCGCGTACCAGATGAAGGTGACGACGGCCATGACGTTCGCCAGGGGGATGGCCACGCCGAGGGTCTCGCCCAGGCGGGCGACGCCGGCGTCGCCCTGGGCGTTGAAGACGACCGCGAAGGCCACGTAGGTGTTGAAGCGGTACGCGGCCTGGGAAAAGGTCGCGGCGCGGCGCGGGCCGATGCGGAGTAGCGCGATGGCCACGAGGCTGAGCAGCCACATGGCGACCATGACGCCCAGCACCGCCCCCCACAGGCGCCAGGGGACCTCGGCGCCGGTCACGGTGCCGCCGATCTTCCAGAACAGCAGCACGGGGAAGAACGCGAAGTAGACGAGGCGGTCGCCCGTGCGCAGGAAGGCCGCGTCGGTGAGGCCCCGCCGGCGCAGGAAGGCGCCCAGCCCGATGAGGGCGAAGACCGGAAAGACGTTGTCCATGATCATGGGCGCTGCTCCCGCAGTGGTGGCCCCGGGTCCTGCACGCACGCGGCCCCGCCGGGGGGCAATCTACCACACGCCGGCGGGGCCGTCATGAGCGGGTCGTCGGGGCGGGGCGGTCAGACCTCCTCGCCCACGAGGGAACCGAGGGCGTCGGCGACGCGCCGCATGTCGTCGGCCATCTCCTGCACGTCGGCCGCGTTGGCCGCCGACTGCTCGGCGCTGGCCGCGGTCGACTGGGTGGCCCGGTCGAGGTTGGTCACGGCCTCGGCCAGCTCGCTGATGGCGCGCACCTGGTCGGCGCTGCCGGACGTCACGTTCCCGATCAGCCCCTGCGACTTCTCGGCCTGGTCGGTGATCTCCTGCAGGATCGCCACGACCTCCTCGACCACGCCGACACCCTGGTCGGCCTGGGCGCGGGAGCCGTCGAGGAGCGCGGCGGTGTTGCGGGCCGCCTCGGCCGAGCGCTGGGCGAGGTTGCGCACCTCTTCGGCCACGACGGCGAAGCCCTTGCCCGCGTCGCCGGCCCGGGCGGCTTCGACCGCCGCGTTCAGGGCCAGCAGGTTGGTCTGGAAGGCGATCTCGTCGATGGTCTTGATGATGCGGCTGGTGTCGTCGGCCGCCTGCTTGATGGACTCCATGGACGAGGTCATGCGCGACACCGCGTCGTGGCCGCGGCGGGCGGCGGCGCTGGTGGCGCCGGCGTTGTCGTTGGCCTCGCCGGCGTGGCCGCTGAATTCGCGGGTGCGGGCGGTCATCTCCTGCAGCCCCGCGGCGGTCTGCTGCAGGCTGCTGGCCTGGTCGCTCGCGTTGCGGGCGATGACCTCGCCGGCCTCGCGGCTCTGGCCCACGGCTTCGAGGGTGCGGTGGGCCCCCTGGATGATCTCGAGGGCCGCCTTGCGCACCGGCCGGATGACGCCCCGCGTGATGACCAGCGAAAGCAGCACGCCGGCCAGCACCACGGCGCCGATGTAGGCGAGCGCGATGGTCACGGCGAAGGCCCGGCTGGCGGCGTCGCTGGCCGCGGCGTCCACCGTCACGCTGGCCACCCCCAGTACGGCCCCCTCCTGGGTGTCGTGGCAGTCGAGGCAGCTCGCGACCGCATGGAGCGGCATCACGACCCGGATGTGGTGGGCCTCGCCATCGACCAGGGTCGTCGTCTCGCCCCCGGCCAGGGCCTGGCGCTCGAAGTCGTCGCCCGGCAGCCCCCCTGCCCGGTCGCCGTACTCGGTGCTCACGGCCGCGCCCCGCAGGGCCTTCACGTCGGCGATGCCCTCGAGTCCCTGGATTTCGGCCACGTAGGTCTCGAGGGCCTCCATGTCGCCGATGGCCCCGAAGACGTGCATGGAGCCCTTGATGCTCTCGGCCACGAGGGTGGCGCTCTCGATCTTGGCGTCGGCGGCCATTTCACCGTTCCGGTGGATGGTGAAGGCCCCCACGCCCCCGAGCACGAGGACGAGGCAGGCCACCATGAGCAGGACGATCTTCTCGCGGAGTTTCAATGCGCTTCTCCCGGTTCAAGGCGAATTCCCGACCGGCCGGGCCGGTCCCCCCGTCACCATATCGACCACATCGCTGGGGGTTTAAGGGATTCATGCCGAGAAAGATGCGGAAATCATCATGCCAATTCTCACTAAAATTGTCCTCTATTTTGTGCTATCATCAGAGCCATCTCACCATGCCTACCGAGGAGGGAAGCCATGACCATCCGCCAACCCGCCATCTACGTCATCTGCCTGTTCGCCGCGGCCGGCCTGTTCGGCATGGGCTCCGGACCCGGCGCCCCGGGCGATCCGGCCCCCGCCGTCGCCGCCGCCCCCGCCGACCTGCCGCCCCTGACCGGAACCTGGGCCGGGAGCTGGAGCGACACGGTGTACAACGTTTCGGGGGCCCTGCAGATCCTGATCTGGGCCGAGGGGAATGCCTACGCGGCCACCGGCACCATCGACGTGTCGCAGATCTCCGCCCCCCTGGGCGTGCTTGCCGGCGGCGCCACCGGCACCGACAACGGTTCGACCCTCGAGGTGGCCTTCGGCTGCACGAACCTCGGCAATGGAACCGTCACCCTCACGCCCACCGGGCAGCCGGGCGAAGCGACCGCCAGCGGCGCCGGCACCGTGACGGCCCCCCTCTGGTTCGGCGCCTTCACCCTGACCGGCACGGCCAGCGGCAACGAGCTGACCGGCTCGTTCGACTTCACCAGTCCCGGCGGCGGCAAGGGGATCGCCAGCCTGACCAAGGCTTCGGTGGGCGTGGAGAGCGCGTCCTGGGGCAGCGTCAAGGCCGCCTACAGCGGGCGCTGAGCCGTGCGCCGTTTCGTCGCCGGCAGCATCGACCTCGCGGCGTCGCTCCTCCTGGCGATCTTGCTGGCGCCCCATGCCGGCTGGTTCCTCGCCGAGCGGGCCGTCGTCACCCTGCGCATCTACGACCCGGCCTCGGCGTGGAACGGGCCGATCCCCCTCATCCTGGGCAACATCTCGCCCCTGACCTACGGCTGGCCCCTGGCGTGGCTGCTGGTCACGGCGGGCGAGGCGATCTGGGGTGCGGGACCCGGCAAGCTGGCGACCGGACTGGTGGTCGTGCCGGGACCGGGGGCCGGACGCGGCGCCCCGGGAAGGCGATGGCTCGTGAAGGGAAGCGGCGCACTGCTCGTGTGCCTGGGCCTGCTGGTCGGCTGGTGGCCGCTGGGCCTGGCCGGCGTCGTGGCGGGCGGGATCGTGCTGCTGGGCGCGCCGGCGGCCCTCACTGCGGGTGGAACGACCCTGCCGGACCGCCTCGCCGGCACCTCGGTGGCCAGACGGCCGCGCGGCATCGCCACGCTCGCCTGACGCGCCGCCTCAGAACCGTCCGGCGACCGCCAGGCCCCGTCCCAGCGGCACGAGCTGCAGGCCGAGGCCGTCGGCGTCCCCCCGCGGGCGGCCGGCGTTGCGGCCGATGATCCAGCCGATGGTCGCGCCCGCGACCACGTCCGAGCCGTAGTGCTTCAGGTCTTCCATGCGGCCGAGCCCGGTGAGCACGCCGAGCCCGATGGCCACGCCGCCGGCCCAGCCGCCGTAGCGCCGGCTCACGACACCGGCGGTGGAGAAGGCCGACGCCGTGTGGCCCGAGGGGAAGCTGTAGTCCTCGCCGTTGGGGCGTTCGCGGTTGAAGGTCACCTTCAGGGCGCTGACGGCGCCGTAGGTCAGGGCGAGGCTGCGGGTCAGGTCGTAGCCGAGACCGGCCGCCTCCTCGCTGCCGGCCCAGGCGCCGAGGCCCCAGGTGGCCAGGGCCAGGGGGGCCTGCACCCGGGCGTCGCCCCACACGTTGCCGAAGTCGGCCAGCTCGTCGATGACCGGCTGGTTGAGCGTGCGGGCGACGGCCTCCGGATCCTCGAAGGTCGACACGAGGAGCGCCGTCGCCGCACCGCCCGCCAGCCACCAGGCGTTCTCCCGCGTCGGCAGGTGGCGCACGTCGTCCCACAGGTCGCCGGGCAGGTCGGTGACCCCGCCCGCAGCGGGCCGCGCGGGCGAGATCGCCAGCAGGAGCACTCCCAGACACCACCAGGAGCCCGCCTTGACGGCGAGCCCGTTCCGACGCTGGCAGGAGGTCGCAATCGGGTTAGAATCCGGCTGATGCATGCGCCGATTATCGAGGAGAGTTCCATGCCCCGCAACGTCGAAATCAAGGCCCGCGTCCGGCGGCCCGCCGAACTGCACCGCCGCGCCGCGAACCTGGCCGACGGACCCCCCACCCTGATCCGCCAGCGCGACACGTTCTACGCCGCCGCCCGCGGTCGCCTCAAGCTGCGCGACTTCGGCGACGGCCACGGCGAGCTCATCGCCTACCAGCGGCCCGATCGCGAGGGCCCGAAGACCTCGTCCTACCTCATCGCCCCCACGGACGATCCGGCCGCCCTGCACGCGGCCCTGGCGGCGGCCCTCGGCGTGCGCGGGGTGGTGGTCAAGGAACGGACGCTGCTCCTGAGCGGCCGCACCCGCATCCATCTGGACCGGGTCGAGGGTCTCGGCGAGTTCCTGGAACTCGAGGTGGTGCTGGCGGCCGACGAGGACGAGGCCGTCGGCCGCGCCGAGGCCGAGGACCTCATGGCGCGGCTGGGCGTCGCGGCGGCCGACCTGATCGATCGTGCCTACATCGACCTGCTCGCCGGCGGCTAGAGAAAGCGCCGCAGCACCCGCCGGATCGTCAGGCCCTGCACCACGATGGAGAACAGCACCACGAGGTAGGTGGTGGTCAGGATGAGGTTCTTCTCCGGCGAGGGCGGCAGGGAGAGGGCCAGGGCCACCGAGATGCCGCCGCGCAGGCCCGCCCAGGTGAGGATGCGCACCACCCCCCGCGGGAAGCTGCTGCGCAGGCCGATGACCCGGATCGGCAGGGCCACGCTGACGAAGCGCGACACCAGCACGATGAGGATGACGACGAGCCCCGCCAGGATGCTCCGCCCCGTGAACGAGATCACCAGCACCTCGATGCCGATGAGCATGAAGAGCAGCGCGTTGAGGATCTCGTCGAGCAGCTCCCAGAACTTCTCGAGGTAGTCGGCGACCTCCTCGCTCATGGCGAAGGCCCGGCCGCGGTTGCCGATGAGGATGCCCGCCACCACCACCGCGATGGGTCCGGACACGTGCAGGGCCCAGGCCAGGGAGTAGCTCCCCATGACCAGCGCCAGCGAGAGCATGACCTCGACCTTGTAGTCGTCGATGCTCAGCATGAGCCGGTAGACGAGGTAGCCGCAGACCAGCCCCAACACGGTGCCGCCGCCGGCCTCGCGCAGGAAGAACAGGCCCATGCGGGCCACGCCGAACCCGCCCTCGTGCCCCCCGTGGTCGCCGCCGCCGTGGCCGGTCTGGGCCCCGAGCAGCGCCACCAGGGCGGTGAAGACCACCACCGCCACCCCGTCGTTGAAGAGCGACTCGCCGGCGATGTTCGCCTCGAGGTCCTTGGGCGCGTCGAGGGTCTTGAGGGTGCCCATGACCGCGATGGGATCGGTGGGCGAGATGAGCGAGCCGAAGACGAGGCAGGCCAGGAACGAGATCTCCAGGCCCAGGGCATTGAACACGAGCCAGCTCAGCCAGCCCACGAGCAGGGTCGAGATGAGCAGCCCGACGGTGGCCAGCGAGGCGATGGTCGTCTTGCGGCGCACGAAGTGCTCGAGGTCGACGTGCAGGGCCCCGGCGAAGAGCAGGAAGCCGAGCATGCCGTGCATCAGGGCCTGGTTGAAATCGATGTTGCCGACCATGCGCTGCATGGACTCGACGATCTCCAGGCGGGGAAAGACGGCGTGCAGCGCCATGATGGCCAGGGAACTGGCCAGGGAGATCATCAGCAGCCCCACCGTCGGCTCCAGGCGGAGCCAACGGTGGTTGATGTAGCCGAACAGGGCCGCGAGCGAGACCAGCAGGGCGATGATGTCGAAGAGCGTCATGACGCGCTACACCGCCGGGGAGCCGTCGGGTTCGCCGCCACCCGGGGCGGTGCCGCCGTCCGGCGCCGGCAGCGGCGTCGGCGGGCCGCCGAACCGCTCGGCGAGACCCTGGATGACCAGGTAGTACACCGGCGTCAGCAGCACCATGCCCACGATGCCCACGAGCATGCCGCCGAACACGGCCGTGCCCAGCGAGACGCGGCTCGCCGCGCCGGCCCCGGAGGCCACGATCAGCGGGATCACGCCCAGGATGAACGAGAAGGCCGTCATCAGGATGGCCCGGAAGCGCAGCTCCGCCGCGGCGAGGGCCGCGTCGTAGATGCTCTTGCCCTCCTCGCGGTTCACCTTGGCGAACTCGACGATGAGGATGGCCGTCTTGGCCACCAGGCCGATGAGCAGCACCAGTCCGACCTGGGTGTAGACGTTGTTGTCGAGCCCGCGGAACTTCGTGAACCACAGGGCGCCCATGATCGCCACGGGCACGCCGAGCATCACGGCCACCGGGATGAGCCAGCTCTCGTACTGGGCCACCAGGAAGAGGTACACGAAGAGGAAGGCCAGCCCGAAGATGAGCGGCGCCAGGTTGCCGGCGGCCAACTGCTGGTAGGTGACGCCGGACCACTCGTAGCCCATGGTCGGCGGCAGCACCTCGGCCGCGAGCTGCTCCATGGCCTTGATCTGGTCGCCGCTCGAGACGCCGGGCAGGCCCTGGCCCGTGATGGTGGCCTTGGGGTACATGTTGAAGCGCCCGATGAAGAGCGGCCCCACCGTGTCGCGCACGGCGGCGAAGGTGCCCAGCGGCACCATGTTGCCCGTGGCGCTGCGCACCTCGATGCGCTCGATGTCCGCCGGCACCGAGCGGTAGCGGTCGTCGGCCTGGGCCATGACCTTCCAGGTGCGCCCGAAGAGGTTGAAGTCGTTCACGTAGGCCGTGCCGAGGTAGGCCGAGAGCGAGCCGAAGACCTGGCTCATGGGCACCTGGTAGGTCTGCGCCTTCACGCGGTCGATCTCGACGTACAGCATGGGCACCGTGGCCCGCAGGTTCTGGTTCAGGCGGGTGAGCACGCCCGTCCGGTTGCCGCGCGCGACCATCTCCTTGGCCGCCGACTCGAGCTGCATGATCCCGGCGCCGCCGCGGTCCTGGAGCTCGAACGAGAATCCGGCCGCGCTGCCGAGGCCCATGATCGGCGGCGGCAGGAAGCCGAACACCAGCGCCTCCTGGATGCCGAACAGCTTCCGCTGCAGGCCGGCCATGACGGTCTTGATGTACAGCTCCTTGTCGGTCCGCTCGCTCCAGTTGTCCATGGTCACGATGCACATGGCCGAGTTCGGCGACTGCACGCCGTCGAGCAGCGAATACCCGCCCACGGTGAGGAACTTCGCCACGCCCGGGGTCTGCAGCAGCAGGGCGTTGATCTGGTCGGTGACCTGCTGCGTCCGGGCGAGGGAGGCGCCGTCGGGCAGGGCGGCGTTGATGAAGAAGTAGCCCTGGTCCTCGTCGGGCAGGAAGCCGACCGGCACCGACTTGACGCCGAAGACGGTCAGCGCCATCAGGCCGGCGAAGATGACCATCGACAGGGCCGACTTGCGCAGGAGACCGCCCACCAGACCCTTGTAGCCCGCGGTGCTCTTCTCGAAGAATTCGTCGAACTTGCGGAAGAAGACCCACTTGCGGCGGTTCGGGTCGGCCGGCTTGAGCAGGATGCGGCACAGGGCCGGGCTCAGCGTGAGCGCGTTGATCGACGAGAAGATCGTCGCGATGGAGATGGTGATGGCGAACTGGCGATAGAGCAGGCCGGTCAGGCCGGGCATCATCAGCGTGGGCACGAACACGGCCATGAGCACGGCCGTGGAGGCGATCACCGGGCCGGTCACCTCGCCCATGCCGATGGTGATGGCCTTGCGCGAGTCCCAGCCCTTCTCCTCCATCAGGCGCACCGTGTTCTCGACCACGAGGATGGCGTCGTCCACCACGATGCCGATCACGAGCACGAGGCCGAACAGGGTCAGGTTGTTGATGGACATGCCCAGGCCGTTCATCACGGCGAAGGTGCCGATCAGCGACACCGGGATCGTGATGGCCGGGATCAGCGTCGTGCGCCAGTCCTGCAGGAAGATCCACACCACGAAGATGACCAGGAAGATGGCCTGGACCAGGGTCAGCACGACCTCGTCGATGGAGGCCTGGATGTACTCGGTGGCGTCGTAGAGGACCTCGTACTCGAGGTCGTCGGGGAAGTCGCGCGCGAGGCGGTCCATGATCTCCGCCACGCCCTCGGCCACGCCCAGGGCGTTCGAACCCGGCAGCTGGTAGATGCCCACGGCGATGGCGGGGCTGCCCGAGTGCTCGGCGTACCAGCTGTAGGCCAGCGCGCCCAGCTCGACGCGCGCCACGTCGCGCAGGTAGAGCACCTGGCCGTCCAGCCCGGTGCGGATCACGATGGCGCCGAACTCCTCCTCGGTCATCAGGCGGCCCTTGGTGATGATCTTGTACTGGAAGGGCAGGTCGCCCGGATTCGGCGGCGCGCCAATGGTGCCGGCGGCGACCGACACGTTCTGGCTGCGGACCGCCCCGATCACCTCCTCGGCCGTCAGGCCGCGGGCCTTCAGCTGCTCCGGATCGAGCCACATCCGCATGCTGAAGTCCTTGGCGCCGAAGACGGTCACCGAACCGACGCCCTCGACGCGGGCGAGCTGGTCCTTCACGCGGGTCGCGATGTAGTTGGAGATGTACAGCTCGTCGTAGGTGCCGCCGGGCGAGCGCAGGCTGACCACCTCGACCATGGCCGTCGTCTTCTTCTCGACCTTCACGCCCTGGCGCTTGACCTCCTCGGGCAGCAGCGGCATGGCCACGTCGGCGCGGTTCTTGGTCATCACCTGGGCCATGTCGACGTCCGACCCGATGTCGAAGCTGACGGTGAGGTTGAGCTGGCCCTCGGAATCGCTCTTGGAGTCCATGTAGATCATGTTCTCCACGCCGTTGATCTGCTCCTCGATGGGCGCGGCCACCGACTCGAGCACCGTGTTCGGGTCGGCACCCGGGAACGTCGCCGTCACCGCGATGGTGGGCGGCGTGATGTCGGGCATCGACTCGATCGGCAGGATCGGGATGCTGATGCCCCCGACGATGAGGATGAGCAGCGAGATCACCAGCGCGAACTTGGGGCGATCGATGAAGATGCGGCTGAACATGCGATCGGATCTCCTTGTCCGGTTCCTCGGTCGCGGCCGGGACGCCCCGGCCGCCGGTCGCGATGGCCCGACCTAGCCCTGCTTGCCCTGGGCCTGGGCGGCGGCCTGCTGCCGCATCGCCTTGAACTGCTCCGCCGTCAGGGGCGTGCACGGCATGCCCGGCCGCGCGAACATCAGGCCGTCGACGATGATCGTCTCATCGCCCGCCAGGCCGTCGCGCACGTGGATCAGTCCGCCCTCCTGGGGCAGCCCCAGGCTCACGTACTTCTGCTCGACGATGTTGCCCTCGCCGACGACCAGGAGGTACTTGCCGCCGAGGTCGGTGCCGAGGGCCGTCTCCGGCACGAGCACCGAGTCGGGGATCGGATCCGCCTCGACCTTGAGCCGCACGAAGAGGCCCGGGAAGAAGTCGAGGCTCTCGTTCTCCAGCCGGACGCGCAGCTCGATGGTGCCCGTCTCGGGATCGACCTGGTTGTCGATGAAGTCGATGACGCCCGGGAAGGGGAAGCCCTCGTCGTTGGCCCGGGCGACGAACGCCGCGGCGCGTTCGGCGTCGGAGCCGTCGCGCTTCTGCTCGACGGACTTGGACGCGAGGTAGCGCAGGACCACGTTCTCGGGCGCGTGGAAGTACACGTAGATGGGCTGCAGGCGGTTGACGCGCGTCAGCAGGGTCGGACCGCCCTGGCCGACCAGGTTGCCCACGTCGACGAGGTTCCGGCTCACGACGCCGCTGATGGGCGAGGTGACCCGGGTGTAGCCGTAGAAGAGCTCGGCCTGGTCGAGGTTCGCCCGCGCGGTCGCCACCGAGGCCGCGGCCATGTCGCGCTCGGCCCGCGCCCGGTCCACGTCCATCTCGGACACGGCGCGGCTGCGACTGGCCTTCTCCACCCGCTGCAGCTCGGTCTTCGACCGCAGCAGGTTGGCCTCGGCCGAGGCCAGGGCCGCCCTGGCGGCGTCGCGGTCGGCGCGGTACTTGGTCTCCTCGATGCGGAAGAGCAGGTCGCCGGCGGCGACGTTGCTGCTCGGCGCGAAGGCGACCTCCTCCAGTTCGCCGGCGACGCGGGCCACCACGTCGGCCGACTCGACCGCGCGGGTCGAGCCGGTGAAGATCATGTAGTCCTTCACCTCGCCGCGGGTGGGCTGGGCCACCGTCACCGGCGGCGCCTGGGGGGCCGCGGCCTGCTGGCCCTGGGAGCAGGCTCCCAGTCCGAGAAGAATGCCGGTGCCCGCGAGCAGCAGGGCCGTCCTGGTCAGATCTCGCCGCAGATTCATCAGTTGACCTCGTTTTCCTGCGCGGGCGCGGAGCCCGCTCCGTTGGCGTCGGAATCGGTTCGGTTGGCGGCCGCGGCCGCGTCGGATGCGTCGGAGCGGGCCATCTCCAGGGCCAGGTCCGGATCGGTGTCGGCCAGGGACCAGCCGCCGCCCAGGGCCCGGTTCAGCTGGACCACGTCGGTGATGACGTTCCCCCGCGACTGGGCCAGGGCGTCCTGCTGGTCGAAGAGCACGCGCTGGGCGTCGAGGTAGGCCTGGAAGTCGGTCAGGCCCTCGAGGTAGAGGGTGTGGACGAGTTCGACCGACTGCTGCGACGCCTCCACGGCCGTGATGAGCAGATCGCGGCGGGTCTCCTCCTGGCGCAGGGCCACCAGGGCGTTCTCGACCTCGGCGAGGGCGTTCAGCACCGTCTTCTCGTAGGCCGCCAGGGCCTGGCGCGTGCGGGCCTCCTCGGCCTTGATCTGGCCGCGGATGCGGCCGCCGGTGAAGAGGTTCCAGCGCACGCCCGGGGCGAGGGTCCAGCCCGTGTGGCCGGCGTCGCCGAGGCCACCGAAGTCGACGCTCGTCACGCTGATGGCGCCGACCAGGGAGAAGCTCGGGTAGAGATCGGCCTTCGCCACGCCGATGCGCGCGGTCTGGGCCGCGAGACTGCGCTCGCTGCGGCGCACGTCCGGCCGGCGGCGCAGCAGCTCGGCCGGCAGCTCGAGAGCCACCGCCGTGTCGGGGCGCGGCAGGCCCGCGTCGGCCGCCAGCTCGGTGTCGAGGGCGCCGGGATTCTCGCCCAGCAGCACGGCCAGCCGGTTGCGGCCGGCCTCGAGGGCGGTCTCCAGCAGCGGAATGGCCGCCTCGGTGTTGGCCAGGTTCGAACGCGCCCGCGCCACGTCGAGCAGGGGCACCAGCCCGGCGTCCTCGCGGGCGATGACGATGTCCATGGTCTCGCGCTGGCTGGCCACGTTCTCGCGGGCCACGGCCAGACGCAGCTGCAGCGCCCGCACGTCGACGTAGGTGGCGGCCACCTCGGCGTAGAGGCTCACGAGCACGTCGCGGTAGTCCTCGATGGACGCCGCCACGCCGGCGCCGGTGGCTTCACGCGCACGCCGGTTGCGCCCGAAGAGGTCGAGCTCCCAGCTGGCGCCGAGACCGAATTCCCAATTGTTGCTCGGGTTGTCACCGAGGGCCGCCAGGGCGCCCTGGGGCCCGTTCTCGGCGATCTGAGTGCGGGAGAAGGTGCCGTCGGCCTGCACCTGGGGCCAGTAGGCGCCGCCGGCGATCTGGTGGTAGGCCCGGGCCTCGGTGATCCGGGCCAGGGCCGCGTCCAGGTCGGGGTTGGCCGCCCGCGCCCGCACGAGCAGGGAGTCGAGCAGCGTGTCCCCGAGGGTCGTCCACCAGGTTTCCAGGACCGGCGACGGCCCCGCCAGGTCGGCGGCGGCGGCGTTGCCCCAGGCGTCGGGCACGGGCAGTTCGGGCTCCTCGTAGTCGGGCCCGACGGCACAGGCCGAGAGCACGAGCAGGGCTCCCCCCAGCGCCAGGACCGCAACCGACCGGGGCCGCGCGCCGAAGGGCGGGCGGAACGCGGAGCGGAATCTCATGGGTTGGTCTCTTCCGTCTCGGGTTGGTCGGCCCGGGCACCCCCTCGCGGGCCCGGACGTGGTGGAATCATACCGTATCGGCGCCGGGATGGGAACTCTAACGCTCGCCCTGCCGGCGCTTGAGGGCGACCTGCTGCAGCAGGCGGCCGATCTCCGCGTTCTCCGGCGCGAGAGCGGCCGCCCGGCCGAGATCGGCCTCGGCCCCCTCGAGATCGCCGGCATGGAGACGCATCAGGCCCCGGTTGTACCAGGCGATGGTCAGGGCGGGATCGAGGGCGAGCGCCTGGTCGAAGGCCGCGGTCGCCGCCGCCTCGTCGCGGGCCATCACGTGCACGAGGCCCATGTCCGACCAGGTGCGGGCCACTTCGGAGTCCAGGGCCAGCGCCCGCGCCAGGTGCTCCTCGGCCCGCACGTGATCCTCGTTGAGGAGATAGAGGTGGCCGATCTCGGCCTCGAGGCCCGGCAGCTCGGGCGCCCCGACGGGGAAGCCCTCCGCGGCCGCGCGCAGGTCGTCGATGGCCCGGTCGTTGCGGCCGGTGCCGGCGAAGACCAGCCCCCGCAAACGGCGGGCCTCGGGCTTCTCCATCTCGAGCCGGACGCAGATGCCCGCCGCGTTGACCGCCAGACCGCCCCACTCCTCGCGCTCGGCGTCGGTCGCCGCCGACTCGAAGCGCTCGAAGGCGTAGCCGAGATAGGCCGACAGCGAACCCGTCACGTAGTAGCGGCCGAAGGCGAGCCAGAAGGGCAGCGGATGGCGACCCGCCGCATCGCTGATGCGCCCGTGCGCCACCTGCCGCAGGCAGTCGTTGGCCGTCAGCGGCAGGGCGGCGAGGGATTCGCGGTACCACTTGCTGGCCGTGGAGAAGTCGCCGACCTGCTCGGCCGCACGGCCCATGTCGCGGTAGCACTCGGCGGCGTGGGCCTCGTCGGGCCGCAGGTCGTACACCGAGTTGTAGGCGGCGCGATGGCGCCCGCGGGCCGTGTCGATGCGCGAGGTGATCCAGGGCACGTCGGTGGTGAAGGGATCGCGGCGGCGCAGGTCGCGGGCCATGTCCTCGGCCATGCCCATGCTGCCGAGACTGGCCTCGACCAGCCCGCGCAGGCGCAGCACCGCGGTGTTGCCCGCCTCGACGCGCTGGGCCGCGCGCACCCACTGGCGCGCCTCGCGCCACTCGGCGCGGTCGTAGTGCAGCCAGGCGTTGAGCAGCGCCGTCTCGAGGGTGGCGTCGGCCTTGGCCGCGGCCGGACGCGAGCGGGCCAGGGGCGAGTCGGGGTCCCAGGCCCGGACCGCCGCCGCGGCGGCGTCCAGGCAGGCGTTGGTGCGCAGGTAGTCTCCCACCCAGCGCCAGACACGGGCCTGGTCGAGCCAGGGCTCCGGATCGCTCGGGGCCAATCCGGCCGCGGCGATGAGATGGCGCAGGCGTTGGTCGGGGCGGTCGGCGCGGTCGGCGGCGCGCTGTTCGGCGGCCGCGAGGCGGAGACGGCGTTCCTGGGCGGCGTCGGGCAGGGCCAGGAAGGCGGCGAGCCCGAGGGAGTCTTCGTCGGCGACGTAGGTCGTCGGGGGGCGTTCGGCGCATGGCGCGGGCCGGCGTCCGGCGCAGCCGCCGGCCCCGAGGAGAGCGGCCAGCAGCAGCGGCGGCACGAGAAGACCCCACCCCCGCCGGGCGGAGGTGGGGTCGGGGATTCCGGAGCAGGTCATCGGGACCTTACTTCGCGGGCACCGGGTGCGCGATCTTCGCGACGCGCTCGTCGTAGTTGAAGGCCTTGAAGGTCGGGCTCTCCTCGTTGTGGCACTTGGAGCAGAACTCGGCGCTGCCCGGCATGTTCAGACCCGCGGCGATGCTCGCCTCGTGGTCTTCCATGACCTTCTTGCTCTTGTACTCGGAACCGGCGCCATGGCAGGCCTCGCAGCCCACGCCCTCGGTCAGTTCGTACTTGCCCTTGGCGTCGACGCCGACGTCGGCGCCCAGGAAGTGCTGCGTGGTGTGGCACTTCAGGCAGGCGGGCTCGGCCTGGGGATCGCCCAGACCCTTGTCGGCGGCGATCTTCTTGGCGGCGTCGGTGCCGAGCGTGGCGAAGGCGCCCGCGTGCGGCCCGGCTTCCCACTTGCCCCACTGGTCACCCGTCTTCGCGCCATGGCACATCTTGCACTTCGGCGCGCCGATGATCTCGGGCGCGGCGAAGGCAGCGGTGGCGAGGCCGAACAGGAAAATGCCCAGCAGCATGGACATGGCAACGTTCTTCTTCATGATTCCTCCTCGAGGGTGCCTCTGACTTGGCAGAGTCGGCACCGTTTCCTGTGGTGATTCCTGCGACGAACGATAACAGGTGGAACCGTCGCTGTCATCCTGCTTGTCATAAAATTATCAACCAAAAAAGTTCCCGAAGTTCTTATTTTTGCAGTTTCCTACCTGTTCATGAGACGATGGATCCAATTCCCTTTTTCGACCGGGGCGAGGGTGACGATGGGCACACTGCCCAGTTCGACCCCGTCGAGGCGCACGACGGCGCGTCCGACCTCGGCCCCGGCGGCCAGCGGCGCCGCCACGTTCTCCGGCAGGCGCACCTCGAGTTCCAGTGCGTCGGCCCGCGAGCGGGGCACGCTCACCTGGAGGGACTCGCCGTAGGTGACCGGGACCTCGGACTGCTTGCCCCCCGTCACCTTGACCGGCTCGGCCAGCGGCTCGCCGGCCGTGGTGAACACGGGAACGTCCTTGAACAGGTTGAAGGCGAAGGAGAGCAGGCGCGTGGTCTCGTTGGCGCGGTCCCGGTCGGACGGGCAGCCCATGACCACGGAGATCAGGCGGCGCCCCTTCTGCACGGCGGTGGCCGTCACGCACCAGCCGGCGGCGCCGGTGTAGCCCGTCTTCAGGCCGTCGAGGCCGCGGTACTTGCCGACGAGCTTGTTGGGGTTGTAGAGAGTGAACTCGCCGTCGCGGAACGGCGCCGTGGCCGTCGACGACCACTCCAGCGCCAGCGGATGCTGCACCAGTTCACGCGCCAGCAGCGCCATGTCGCGGGCCGAGGTGATGTCCGATTCCTGCTTCCAGCCCGGCGGCAGGCCGTGGACCGAGTGGAACTCGGTGTTCGTCATGCCGAGTTCGCGGGCCCGGATGTTCATCAGGTCGACGAAGGCGTCGGTGGACCCGGCGAGATGTTCGGCCAGGGCCACCGCGGCGTCGTTGGCCGAATGGATGGCCAGGGCCTTGAGCAGTTCCTGGACCGGGAAGACCTCGCCGTGTTTGAGGTAGACCTGGGAGCCCCCCATCTTGCTGGCCTTGGCCGAGACATTGACGGGCTCGTCGAGCTTCAGGTCACCCTCCTCGATTCGCTCGAGCACCAGCAGTTCGGTCATCATCTTGAGCATGGACGCGGGCGGGCGGCGCACGTCCGGATCGGTCTCGACCAGCACGAGGCCGGTGGCCGCATCGACCACGATGGCGGACTGGAAATCGCCCTCGATGCGGGCGGGGAAGTCGTCGGTGGCGTCGGTCTGGGCGGACGCCGGGGCGGCCGGCAGCAGCAGCAGGCCGATTGCGAACAGGAGCTCCATCTTGCGCATCGTCTCGGTCCTCGGTTGGGCGGTCGGGCGGTGGTGAAGGCAGCGACCCGGCGGCGGGGAACGGCGGGCGGGGCCGCGCCGGGGGCGGCGACGTCCCTCCCGCACAAATATCAGGTGCGCCCCCAAAAGGCAAGACCGGAGGGCGACCCTTTGCCAAGGCCCGGCCAATCTTGTAGTTTTGGCCGGTAGCGACGTTTTCCCTGCTTCCTCCAAGGTGCGCCCGCATGCAAAGACCCCAACGGCCCGGAAGTTCCCCCGCGCTGGTCGCGACCCTCGCCGCGCTCGTGCTCCTCGCTCCCGCCGCCGCCCTGGCCTACGTCGACCCCGGCACGGGCAGCTTCGTGATCCAGGGCATCATCGCGGCCATCGTCGGCGCCGGAGTGGCGTTGAAGGTGTTCTGGCACCGCATCACCGGCCTGTTCGGCGGCAAGCGCCGGGCCGCGGACGACGATGACGACTAGCGCGCCGGACGGACCCCTCGGCGCCTCGTTCCGCGACCCCGCGGGATTCCTCTTCCGCCGCGACGGCCGCCTGTACCGCCAGGTGAATGCGTCCGCCGCCGCGGATCTCGCCCTCCTGCACGGAAGCGGCCTCTACGACGAGCTGGTCGGCGACGGGCTGCTGATTCCCCACGCCGACGCCGACGTGGCGCTGGCCCCGGCCCCGGGAGCGGTGCGGGTGATCGCACCGGAGATCGTGCCCTTCATCAGCCATCCGTACGAGTGGAGCTTCGGCCAGCTGCGCGATGCGGCGCTGCTGACCCTGCGCGTGCAGCGGCGGGCCCTCGCCCACGGCCTGAGCCTGAAGGACGCCAGCGCCTACAACGTGCAGTTCCACCGGGGGCGTCCGGTGTTCATCGACACGCTGAGCTTCACCGCCTATCCGGAGGCGCGCCCCTGGGCCGCCTACCGCCAGTTCTGCCAGCACTTCCTGGCGCCGCTGGCGCTCATGGCCTACCGCGACGTGCGGCTGGGCGCGCTGCTGCGCACCCATCTGGACGGGGTGCCGCTCGACCTCGCGACGAAGCTGCTGCCCTGGCGCACGCGGCTGCGACCGGGCCTGCTCATGCACCTGCACCTGCACGCCCGCAGCCAGGCGCGCTACGCCGACAGCCACGGCGACGCCAACAGCCGGCGGGCCCAGGCGGCGCGGGTCAGCCGGGGCAACCTCGAGGGGATCCTGGACAGCCTGCGGGGGACGGTGAAGGCCCTGCGCTGGACGCCGGGCGGCACCGAGTGGGGCGAGTACTACGACGACACGAACTACACCGAAGCGAGCCGCGAGGCCAAACGCGCCCTGGTGGGCGGGATGCTCGCCGACACGGACGCCGCCGTGGTGTGGGATCTCGGCGCCAACGACGGCACGTTCAGCCGCGTCGCCACGGGGCAGGGCCGCCTGACGGTGGCGGCGGACGTCGATCCGTCGGCGGTGGAGAAGAACTGGCGGCGCTGCCGGCGCGGGGCCGAGCCCCTGCTGCTGCCGCTGGTGATGGACCTGACGAACCCCAGTCCGGACCTGGGCTGGGCCCACGCCGAACGCGACGGCCTGCTGGCGCGTGGTCCGGCCGACGCCGTGCTGGCGCTGGCGCTGATCCACCACCTGGCCCTCAGCAACAACGTGCCCCTGGACCGCTGCGCAGCGTTCTTCGCCCGCGCCGGGCGCCACCTGATCCTGGAGTTCGTGCCCAAGGAGGACACCCAGGCCCGGCGGCTGCTCGCCACCCGCGAGGACATCTTCCCCGCCTACCACACCGAGGGTCTGGAGGCGGCCTTCGCGCCGCTGTTCGATCTCCGGCGGCGCGAGCCGGTGCCCGGCACCACGCGCACCCTCTACCACTTCGTCCGGCGCTAGTCCGCCGACCGCGAATCAGCAGAACAGCCGCGTCGGCGGTCCCGCCTCGTCGCCCAGGGCCTGGTTGCGGCGCCGGATGAGCTCGTCCATGTCCTTGTCGCCGCGCCCGGACAGGTTCACGATGATCAGCTGGTCGGGCCGCAGTTCGGCGCGGGTCTGCTCGAGCCAGGCCAGGGCGTGGGCGCTCTCGAGGGCCGGCAGGATCCCCTCGAGCTGGCAGAGGATCTCGAAGGCCTGCATGACCTCCTTGTCCGTCACCGCCGCGTACTGCACCCGGCCGAGATCCTTCAGGTAGGCGTGCTCGGGCCCGATGCCCGGGTAGTCGAGGCCGGCCGCGATGCAGTGGTTGCCGCCGGCGGCCACCGTACCCGCGGGGATGCAGTAGGTGTTCATGCCGTGGATGACCGCGGGCGCGCCGGTGGTCAGGGTCGCGGCGTGGCGGTTGGTGTCGGTGCCGCTGCCGCCGGCCTCGACGCCGACGATGCGCACCGACGCGTCGCCGAGGAAGGCGTGGAAGAGGCCGATGGCGTTGCTGCCGCCGCCGGCGCAGGCCGTGATGAGGTCGGGCAGGCGGCCGTGCTGGGCCAGCACCTGCTCGCGCGCCTCGCGCCCGATGACCGACTGGAAGTGGCGCACCATCTCGGGGTAGGGATGCGGGCCCACCACCGAGCCCAGCAGGTAGAAGGCCGTGTCGGCCTCGGCCACCCAGGCGGCGATGGCCTCGTCGACGGCGTTGCTGAGGGTCTTGTCGCCGCTGGTGGCGGGCACCACGCGGGCGCCCATCAGCTGGATGCGCGTGACGTTGGGCTTCTGGCGGCGCATGTCCTCCTCGCCCATGTAGACGTCGCACTCCAGGCCGAGGCGCGCCGCCACGGCGGCCGTGGCCACGCCGTGCTGCCCCGCCCCCGTCTCGGCGATGATCTTCTTCTTGCCCATGTGCCGCGCGAGCAGGGCCTGGCCCAGGCAGTTGTTCAGCTTGTGGGCGCCGAGGTGATTGAGGTCCTCGCGCTTGAGCAGGACCGTCGCGCCGAGGTGCGCGCTGAGGCGCTCGGCGTGGTAGAGCGGCGTGGGTCGGCCCGAGTAGGTGCGGAACTCGCGGTCCAGTTCGGCCACGAAATCCGGGTCGGCGCTGAAGCGCCGGAAGGCGGCCGTGAGCTCCTCGAGGGGCGCCACCAGGGGCTCGGGCACGAAGCGGCCGCCATAGGGGCCGAAGAAGCCGTCCTGGTCGGGCACGGCGTTCAGGGGGGGCAATTGCGCTTCGGACATGGGTCTGGCCTTTCTTCGCGTCGAGGGCGTTTCCGAAGGGATCCCGCATCCGGTCCGGGGAAACGCGGCGGCAAAAGAGCGACCGCCGGCCTGCGGGCCGGCGGTCGGGGTGTCGTCTGGTCCGGGACCCTACTGCGCACACCTCGCCGCCGGCGGGCGGCGCCACCAATTGCGGTCGGAGGAGGTGCGGAGCTGGCGGAACATGGCGGACCTTTCGTTGACCTCATTGTACTGTATGGGGCGGGCCCGGACAACCCCACAGGTCGCGGGCCCCGGAACTAGCAGGCTGTTGAAAAACTCCTCCCGGCACGCGGTACGCCTGGCCAAGCCGATCTCCGCGTTGCGATCCCTTGCCGTAGCTACGGCTACGGCGGCGGAATCGCGCCTTGATCTCGGCCCGGCCAGGCGCATCGGGTACCAGAACGAGTTTTTCAACAGCCTGCTAGGGACACTGGACGCCGAGCGCCCCGGCCAGCACGACCAGGTCCGACAGGTTCACCTGGCCGTCCCAGTCGAAGTCGCTGCGGTACGCCCCGAGGCCTTCGTAGTAGTCCCGGGCGAAGAGGGGCACGTCCGACAGGTCGACCCGCAGGTCGCCGGAGATGTCCGGGCTGTTGAAGTGGATCGGCGTCGGGATCCGCAGCTCGAGCTGGGGACAGGCGTTCAGGGTGAGCAGGGCGGGGCTCGCCTCGTCGGCCGTGCGGTGGCCGCCGCCGCGGAACGGCACCGCCACCCAGCCGTCGGCGCCGGTGACGGGGCCCGCGAGGGGGTCGGCGCAGACGGCGCCCGGGCCGCTCCCGTCGAACCAGGCCAGGTCGGCCAGGGCGACGCCCGGCACGGGCTGGAGGTCGAGATCGATGACGCGGATGCGCAGGACGGCGTCGGTGGGGATGCCGCCGGCGAGGTGGACGACGGCCGGACGGCCATCGGGCCAGACGCAGACCGAGACGGGGGCCGTGGCCCACTCGTACTCCTCGATGAGGTCGAGGCCGGGAATGCAGGCCAGGGCGGGTACGCAGGCGGCCAGCGCCAGGGCGCCGGCGCAGAAGGCGATCGCGCGGGATTTCATGTCGGGCGATCCGATCCCAGGGGTGGGTTCGGCGGGGCCGCCGATGGCCCCGTCGCCATGATCATACCACACCGCGGCGTCCGGCGGAAGCCGCTCAGGCCGGCTTGCGGAACACGAACAGGCTGCCCCCCGATTCGCGGGGATGGTAGCCGCGCTCGGCGAAGTCGGAGAAGTGCCCCAGCTTCTCGAAGCCGGCCGAGCGGTGGCCGAGCAGGTAGTCGACGCTGGCCCGCGGGTACAGGGGCGTGGCGCCGCCGAAGATCTCGCCGTCCGGCCCGAGCAGCGAGGTGTGGAAAACGAGGCGATCGAAGTCGATGTCCTCGTACCAGCGCTGGAAGACGAGGCCGTCGGCGGGGAACGCCAGATCGGGAAAGGCGTGCTCGTCGCGCTCGAGCAGCGGATCGAAGTTCACGGTCTGGAAGATCCAGACGCCGCCCGGGGCGAGCAGGCGGCGCACGTTCAGGAGGAACGTCGCCAGGCGGTCGGCGGGCAGGTGGGGCAGCACGTTGCCGATGCAGAAGACGCCGGTGTAGCCGCCGGCGGCGAGCAGGCCGATCTCCTCCATGCTCAAGATGCGGAAGTCGCCGCCGGGGTGCAGGCGCTCGGCCTCGGCGACCATGCCCGGATCGAGGTCGATGCCGACGCACGCCCGCCCGGTGGCCGCGAGGCTGCCGCAGTAGCGCCCGGTGCCGCAACCGACGTCCAGGACACGTCCGGCGGTGGGCAGCCACTTGTGCAGGAATTCGTGCACCGCCGGCCGGTAGGGGAAGATCTTCTCGTAGTGTCCGGCGAAGTCGGTGTAGAAAGCCATTTGCGGTGCCTATCCCTGTGTTATATTGGGGCCGTGCCGGTCCGGGTCGCCGCCCGTGCCGGTCGTGTCACGTTCCCGCAGGAGGTTGGTGCGATGTTTCCCTTCAAGAAGATCCTCTGTCCCACGGACTTCAGCGAGCCTTCGGAGTGCGGACTGCGCATGGCCAACGCCATGGCCGGCCGCTTCGACACCGAGGTCGTGGTGCTGAACGTGCACAAGCCCATCCCGCACCTGCCCACCCCGCGCCTGCAGGCCTCCGAAGTGGTCTTCGACGTCTCCGCCTACGAGGCCCAGGTGGCCGAGGAGTCGCGCGAGAACCTCGCCACCCTGGTCGACTCGGTCTTCGACGACGAGGTCAGGACCCGGCTCGAGGTCCGCATGGGCCGTCCGGCCGACGAGATCCTCGCCTTCGCCGAGGAAGAGAAGGTCGACGCGATCATCATCGCCACCCACGGCCGCACCGGCCTGGCCCACATCGTCTTCGGCAGCGTCGCCGAGAAGGTCGTGCGCCACGCCAAGTGCCCCGTCATGACGGTGCACAGCTGCGACAAGGCCTGAGGCCCGGCCGCTAGTCCGCCCCCTCCCCGATGACGCGCAGGTAGCGCCGCCACGGGCCGACGTCCGCCGTGTAGCGGCGCGCCTGCACGCGCGCAATCTGGCCCAGATGACCCAGATCGTGGGCCACCCACGTGGCCAGGAGCTGGCGCAGGGTCACGGTCCCGAATTCCGGATGCTCCCCCGTCCAGTCCAGGGTCTCGGCCGTGAGCGGCAGCTCGGTCAGCGTGCCCACGTTGGCCAGGCGCAGCCGCGCGAACTCGTCGAGCAGGTCGTCGAGGGTGCAGCCGCGCGACTCGTGCTCCTGGGCGAAGCGGTCGAAGGGCGCGAAGGCGCGGTCGTCGCCGCGGGCCAGGATGATGCGGGCGCGCGGGATCCAGTCCGTCCGCTCGCCGTGGATCAGGTGGCCGAGCACGTCGAAGGCGCTCCAGGTGCCGGGACCCTCGTCGGAGCGGATCCAGGGCTCGGGCAGGTCGCGCAGCCAGGCCTCGAGGACCAGCGGCGTGCGGGACAGGACGGCGGTGGCTTCGGCGAGATCGAAAGGCATGGCGGCTCCTCCGGGCGCGGGCCCGATCAGCGGACGTAACCCAGCGAGCGGAGCATTTCCAGCGCGCGGTCGTCGAGGTGGATGTCGGCGACGCCGGCCAGGCCGGCGGGCAGGTCGCGGGCGATGTGGTTCTCGAGGTCCGCACCCAGGTCGGCGGCCCAGGCCGGCGGCGACGCGGCCAGGTCGTGGTCCTCGGCCGGGTCGGCGGCCAGGTCGAAGGCGAGGCCCGCGTCCGGAAAGAGCACGTCGCGGATCAGCTTGCGGCGCCCCCGCTGCACCGCCACCTGGAACTCGCCCGGTCGGGGCGCGACGTCGGCGCCGAGGAGGCGGAAATCGCGCCACTCGGCGAAGACGGGAGTCGGGTCGTCGGCCGCGGCGGCGCGGCGCAGGCTGCGGCCGCGGGCCGTGGACAGGGGACCGACGCCGAGCAGGTCGCACAGGGTCGGCGCGAGGTCGACCGTCGAGACCGTCGCGGGGCGGCGTTCGCTGCGGCCGAGGCCGGGCCAGTGGATGAGCATGGGCACGTGCAGGACCTCGTCGCGCAGGCCGTGGTGATTCACGAGCCCGTGCTCCTGCAGATACTCGCCGTGGTCGGAGACGACGGCGACGAGGGTCTCGCCGGCCAGGCCCAGTTCGGCCAGAAGATCGACGAGCGCGCCCACGTGGCGGTCGGCCTCGAAGACCTCGGCGCGGTAGGCGGCACGCACGTCGTCGCGGGGCAGCGCGGCGACGTTCGTCTCGTCGACGATCCCCGCGAAGGCGATGCCGAGGGAGTCGCGGACGCCCGCCGCCGACACGAAGGGCAGATGCGGGTCGAAGAGGTGCACCCAGAGGAAGAAGCGGTCGTGGCGGCCGGCGTGGCGCCAGTCGCGCAGCCAGGCCGCGGCGCCGGCGACGACCTCGGCCCCGTCGGCGCCGCTGTCGTCGTGGCCGAGCTTCGGGATCAGGCTGAACCCGTCGAAGCCCCGACCGAAGCCGAAGCGCGCATCGAGCGGACCGGCCGAGACGAGCGCGCGCGTGTCGAAGCCGGCCGCGCCGAGATGCTCGGCCAGGGTCACCGAATCGTCGCCGATGGCCAGGCTGCGCGCGCGGTGCCCGTTGTAGATGATCCCGTGCCGCGACGGGTCCTGTCCGGTGAGGATCGAGGCGTGCGACGGGCCGGTGAACGGCGCCGTGGCATAGGCGTGCTCGAAGACGAGCGCCTCGGCGGCGAGGGCGTCCAGCCGCGGCGAGACGGCGTCGGGGAAGCCGTAGCAGCCGAGAAAGTCGGCGCGCAGGGTGTCGATGGTGATGAGCACCAGGTGGCGGGCGGCCGGGGCCGCGGGACGGTCGCAGCCCGACGGCGCGACCAGCGCGGCCAGGGCGAGCACCAGCGCGAGCAGCCGCCCGCGGCCGGCGCCATCCGGGGGCGCGGCTAGCCGACCCATTGGACGAAGCGCGTCTCGATGGACACGATGAGCCCGGCCGGGTCGGGCGCCAGGGCCCGCCGGGCGGGCGAGGCGTGGAAGGCGGCGTCGGCCGCGTCCCAGGCCGCACGGTCGCCGGCGAAGGCCATCAGCCAGGTGAAGCGGTCGGCCTCGGGGTCGGACCAGGCCGCCGGGACCGTGAAGCCGAGGGACTCGCGGATGGGCCGGATGTGGTCGACGAAGACCCGTTCCCAGTCGGGCCCCGCGCCGGCGACGAGGGTGTAGGTGCGCAGCTGGACGAGCAAGGAGACCTCCGGCGGGGCGGGCGGGCGGCGGACGGACGACGGACCGATTGCGCCGAGTACACCACACCCGTTGCGGCGAGGCAACCGGGTCTTGTGGCCGCGCGGTCGGAGGTGCTATGCTCCGGCATCGCGGGATGCTCGCCCAACCCCATGTCCGTAAAGAAGATAAATGATATCGGATCTCATCATCAAGCGAGCCCTGACCGCCGCATTCCTGCTCCTGACGGCCACCGGCGCCCGGGCCGGCTGGGAGTTCCCGACCCCCTTCAGCCCCGGG
>JAGRNP010000024.1 GCA_020440705.1 bacterium
AACACCACGAACTTCGTGCACCCGATCGGTGAGCTGGGTTCGACCGTCGCCGCCACCTACAACGCCTACGTCAGCAGCGACAACCTGACCGGCGGCACCGCGGCCACGGCCTACATGGGCCTGGTTCCGTTCGAAGCCGTCAATGCCGACCTCGGCCTGGTCGACCCCGGGAACTACTCCCAGGGCCCCACGGGCGTCGACGAAGTCATGTGCCTGAGCTGCCACCGCGCCCACGCCTCGGCGTTCGGCGACGCGGCCCGCTGGGACATGGCCGAGACCTTCCTGGTCGACTCCCACCCCGCCGACACCGACATCGGGTTCGTCCAGTCGGACGTCGACAACAAGTACTACGAGTACACCTTCGTCACCAACCAGCGTTCGCTCTGCAACAAGTGCCACGCCAAGGACTTCGGAGACTCGGGCTTCGACGAGCCGGGCGGACTGCCCCCGGGCGAAACCGTTCCGCACGGCGGCGGCGGCAGCAAGTACCCGGCACGGCACCGCTTCTGAGAACCGACGGGAGCGGCAACGACGGGGCGGCCGGGCGGCCGCCCCGTCGGCTTTGCGGGGAGCGGATCGGGTGAACCGCAGCGGCCGGTCTAGGTGCTCCCGCCGAGCCGGGCGACGAGACGCCCGAGCAGGGCCGGGTCGTCGGGTGACCAGGTGCCCTCCCGGGCGAGATGACGGAACATGGTGCGCTGCCGTTTGGCGTACTGGCGGGTGGCGAGGACGATCGCGGGCGCGAGGTCGTCGCGGGCGAGTTCTCCCCTCTTCCAGGCCACGATCTCGCGGTAGCCGATGGTCTGCAGGCCCGGGGAGTCGTCGGCGTGGGCGGTCAGGGCGGCCTCCGTTTCCTCGATCCAGCCGGACCCGAGCATGGCCGCCGTGCGGGCCGCGATGCGCGCGTCGAGATCGGGCACGGGGCGGGCCAGCACGAAGGCGGGGAAGGTCAGGCCGAGCGCCGGGTCCGGCTCCTGGGAGGCGGTCAGGTCGGTCATGGTGCGGCCGCTGACGAGGAAGATCTCCAGGGCCCGCTGGCTGCGGTAGCGGTCGTTCGGGTGGATGCGCGCGTGGGAGGCCGGGTCGGCCGCCGCGAGCCGGCGCCGGATCTCGTCGGCGGGCAGGGGCTCGAGTTCGGCGCGCACCGCGGCCAGGGACGCCGGGCTGTGGCCGGGGATCGTCATGAAGCCCTCGCGCAGGCCGGTGAGGTAGAGGCCGGTGCCCCCCACGAGGATCGGCACGCCGCCGCGCGCGGTGATCTCGCCGTGGACCCGGACGAAGTCGGCGCGGAAACGCTGGGCGTCGTAGGTCGCGCGGGGCGAGAGGAAGTCGATCAGGTGATGCGGGCAGACGGCGCGTTCGGCGGACGTCGGCTGGGCGGTGCCGATGCGCAGGCCGTGGTAGACCTGCCGGCTGTCCAGGCTGATGACCTCCAGGGGCACGCGGCGGGCCAGGGCCGTGACCAGGGCCGTCTTGCCCACTGCGGTGGGGCCGACCAGGGCCGGGCAGGCGGTTCCCGGTGCCACGGCCGCTCCCATCTCACGTGCGCCCGAAGCGCTTCTCCAACTCGGCGAGGGAGAATTGGATCAGGGTCGGACGTCCGTGGGGACAGCTGAGGGGCGTGTCGGTGGCGAAGAGCTGGTCGACCAGGTTCTGCATCTCGGGCACGGTCAGGGGTTCGCCGGCCCGCACGGCGCCGTGGCAGGCGTAGCTCGCCAGCAGGTCGACCTGGTTCTCACGGCTGGGCTGGTCGTCCCAGGCGAGGTCGTCGAGCATGTCGAGCAGGAGCTGGCCCTCGTTCCAGTTCTTCAGGCTGGCCGGGATGCCCTGCACCAGGATGCTCTGCCCGCCGAAAGGCTCGATGGTGAAGCCCATGGACGCGAGCTGCCCCGCATGGGCCTGCCACGCCTGCACCTGGCCCGGCGTCAGCTCGAGGTGGGCCGGGAAGAGCAGCTGCTGGGTCGGGACGCCGAAGCCGCCCTCGGCCTCGACCGCCTTCTTGGCCTCGTTGTAGAGGATGCGTTCGTGGCTGTTGTGCTGGTCGATGAGCACGAGCCCGCCGCGGATCTGGGTGACGATGTAGGTGCGGTGCAGCTGCCAGAACGGCGCCGAGTGGAGCGGCGGCTCGCTGGCACCGGACCAGACGCGGTCGTCGCCGTCCTCCCCCGTCGCCCGCGGCCGCAGGGCCGCCGCGCCGAAGAGTTCGCCCTGCCCCTGCGGCACGCCCTTGTACTCGTAGCCCGCCGAGGCGCCGCGCTGGAAGTAGCGGCGCAGGTAGTCGTCCTGGGCCTGGGCGACCCGGGCCGGCGAGTCGGGCTCGTCTTCGTCGGCGGCGCCGCGGCCGTCCCAGGGCCGCAGGTCGTCGGCGCGGCGCAGGCTGAGTCCCTCGGCGAGGGCCTTCTTGAGCATGCCGAAGATCTCGCGCTCGAGCAGCAGCCGGACCTCGGTCTTGGCCGGATGCACGTTCACGTCGACCTCGCCGGCGGGCACCTGCAGGAAGGCGATGACGACCGGGAAGCGTCCGGCCGGCACGACCTCGCGGTAGGCCTGCACGATGGCCTGGCTCAGGGCGCGGTTCTCCACCGGCCGTCGGTTGATGAAGAGGAACTGCTGCTCGCGGTTGCCGCGGGTCCAGGTGGGGCGCGAGGCGAGACCGCCGATGCTGAAGCCCCCCTTCTCCAGCTCGAAGCGGGCCAGGTGGGTCATGACCGAGCCACCGAGCAGGTCGCGCACGCGGTCGGTGAGGCTGGTGGCCGGCCGCAGGTCCAGGGCCACGTCCCGGCCCGAGCGCACGAGCCAGCGCACGTCCTGGTGGGCCAGGGCGAGCTGGGTCAGCAGCTTCATGATGGCGCGCTTCTCGGCCTGGGCCGTCTTCGTGAATTTCCGGCGGGCGGGCGTGTTGTAGAAGAGATCGCTGACGGTGATCGTGGTGCCGCGGTTGCGGGGCGCCGGTTCGCGCCGCACCAGCTCGCCGCCCTCCAGCTCGATCAGTCCGCCGAGCTCCTCGTCCTCGCAGCGGCTGACGCAGCGCACGCGGCTGACCGAGGCGATCGAGGCGAGGGCCTCGCCGCGGAAGCCGAAGCTGCCGACCTGCATGATGTCGGCCGCCGCGGCGATCTTGCTCGTGGCGTGCCGCTCGAAGGCCAAGGGCAGTTCGGCGAAGGGGATGCCATGGCCGTCGTCCTCGATGGTCAGGCTCGTCAGGCCGCCGTCCTCCATGGTGATCGTGAGGCTGCGGGCGCCGGCGTCGAGGGCGTTCTCCACGAGCTCCTTGACGATGGAGGCGGGCCGTTCGATGACCTCGCCGGCGGCGATGCGGTCGATGGTGGCGTTGTCCAGCACCCGGATCCGACGCGGACGTCGGCCGGGACCTTGGGCGGCTTCGCGGGCCATGTTGCCTTTCATTCCGTTGCGGGCTCTTTCCTGGGGAGGCGGCGGTCCGGTCTCCAGCCGGCCGCGCGAGGGGCGATTTGTCCGAGCAGCCAAGGTTAAACGGGGCGGCCGAAGGCGTCAACCGGGGTTGGGCGCGCGGCCGCGGCGACGGGGGGAATTTCCGGGGATAAGTGGACCTGGCGGGCGGGAATCAGTCGGCCAGCGCGTCGAGCACGTTGGCGATCAGCGCTTCGGGCGTCTCCCCGCCCCCGGGATAGACCCGGGTCGCGCTGCGGACGGTCAGGTCGGCCAGGCCGGTGGCCTGCCGGAGCACCTCGGTCACGCGGTGCTGCAGTCGGGCCAGGGACTGGATGTCCTCGGGAACGATCACCAGGATGGTGCCGTCCTGCAGGCAGCCCGTGTGGTCGGTGCTGCGCAGGCGGCGGTCGATGATCGCGACCACGTCGGCGGGGCCGAGACCGGCGTCGCTCTCGAGCCGGAAGGCGGCGAGGCCGAGCATGGTGTGGTAGCGGTCGCAGCGGTCCATCTCCCGCTGCAGGATGCCGGCCAGCGTGTCGCGCGTCAGACCCGCCAAAGCCGGGGCCGCGGCGGGTTCCAGACGGTCGACGATGGCCTCGGTGTCGGCCTCGCTGATGGCGGGGCGCTTCTCCTCCGGCACGTGCAGCAGCGGCAGCAGGCGGCGGGCGAACAGGGCGTCGAACTCGGTGAATCCGGCGCCGTCCAGGGGGTGCAGCCGGCGCTTGTCCAGCAGCACCAGGCCCGGGAACGGGTTGCGGTCGTCCAGGGGCACGACCAGCAGCGAGCGGGTCAGGGCGCCGCCGGCCACCTCGAGCACAGTGGTCTGCCAGCCGGCCCGACCGGCCTCGGTGAGCAGTCGCACCGCTTCGAGGCGCAGGGCGTCGTCGTCCTCGTCGTCGCCGTCGCCACCGGGCAGGGTGTCGTCGCTGCCGGTCAGGAGCAGCGCCTGGCTGGCCCCCGTCAGGCGGCAGGCCGCCTGCAGGACGCGGTCGCGGAAACCCGCGGCGCCGGCGCTGCGGGCCAGCTCGCTGAGCGCGGCGGCCAGGGTCGTGAGGCGGTCGACCTGGTCGGCCGTGGCCGCGCGGTCGAGGAAGCCCGTCAGGTGCCGGTTGATGAGGTAGATGATCTCGGCGCTGACGGCGTGGAACTGGTGCGCCCGCGCCGGGCTGGCGAAGCCGAGGGTCAGCAGGGCGCGCAGGGGTTCCCGCCCCACCGGCAGGTGGAAGATCGTCAGCGGGCTCGCCGCGGGGCTGTCCGGATCACCGGGACGCAGCACCGCGGGACGTCCCGAACTGAGCACCTCCGCCTTGCGGGCGGGAGGCGGCGACTCGTAGCCCGTCTCCTCCGGTCCGGCCCAGAAGAGGTCGCCGTCGCTGGTGAGCACCTCCAGGCGCGCCAGTTCGGCGCCGGCCACGTCCTGCAGGTCGAGGGCCCAGTCGCACAGGGTCGAGGCCACCGACTGGGGATGGCCCGTGTCCCGGTGCAGGTCGCGGTCGATGCGCCGGAAGAGCTCGCTGTCACGGGCGAGCTGCAGGCTGAGGAACCGGTCCAGGATGAGGCCGAAGCGGTGGGTCAGGCTCTGGATCGTCTCGAGGGCCTTGCGGTCGAGGGCGGCCTCGCCGGCGTCGGTCGAGACATTGACCACGCCGAGCACCTGGCCGCTCCAGAGGATCGGGGCGCAGATGGCCTGGCTGATGGCCGAGCGGTCGCGGCGGGCGCCCGGATGGCGGTTGTCGCCGATGAACTCGGCCTTGCGGGTCTGGGCCACGCGGCCGGCGATTCCCTCGCCCAGCCGCACGCGCGTGGTGTGCATGGTGTGCTGGCTCAGGCCGTAGGCGAAGGCCACGTACAGCTCCTCGGAGCGGTCGTCGAAGAGCATGATCGAGCCGGAGCTGGCGCCGGTGGCCCGGGTGGCCAGGCCCAGCAGCCAACGCAGCAGGCTCTCGCGGTCGAGGGCCTCCTCGATGCGGCTGAGGGTGCGGTGGATGGCCGCGGTCTCGCGCTCGAGCAGCTCGTCCTCGGTGGTGACGACCTCGGCGAGGCTGTCGAGGGTGGCGCCGGCGGGGGTCGGACGACGGTCCGGCTCGGGCGCCAGGCGCGGCCCGTTCAGCAGGGCGGCGAATTCGCGCGCGCCGATGGTCTCGAGCCCGTGTTCGGCGGCGGCGTCGAGGAAGAAGGCGACCTCGTCGTTGCGGGGCGGGTGCACCAGCCAGGCGGCGCTGCCCGGCGTGAGTTCGGCGAGATCCTTCACGACCCGCACGCCCATGATCTCCGCGAGGCCGGCGCCGAGGGACGAGCCGGTGCGGTCGGCCACCGCCACCAGCCGGGCATCCCGACGGGCCGACACCTCGGCCAGCAGGGAGAGCTCCTCTTCCCCGGGGCACACGAGAACGACCGGCCATTTGATGATGTCTGCCATGGTTCCCATCGGAGCGGGCGTTGCGGCGCTGCGGGCGCGCCCGGCGCTCCAGCTCGCCGGACGGGCCCAATCCTCGACTTCCTTCCGGTTTTCGGCCGCCGCCGCAAGGGATTAATCGGAAAGTTCCCGCTTGATCCGGGCCAGCCACATGAAGGCGTCCATCGGGCTGATGGATTCGAGGTCGAGGCCCTTGAGGGCGTCCAGGGCGTCGCGCTCCGATTCGTTGAAGAGGCTGAGCTGGGCCCGCGGCCCGCGCGAACCCGCGTCGGCGGCGAGGGAGGCCCCGCGCGGTCCGGCCACGCGGGCGTCGTGGTCGCGCCGATCGGCCGAATCGAGGCTGTCGAGGATGGTCTGGGCCCGGCGCAGCACGCCCTCGGGCAGGCCCGCGAGGCGCGCCACGTGGATGCCGTAGCTCTTGTCGCTGCGGCCCCGGCCCACCGAGTGCAGGAAGATGATCCGGCCCTCCCACTCCTTCACCTCGAGCTGCAGGTTCACCAGGCCCGGCAGGTCGCCCTCCAGATCGGTCAGTTCATGGTAGTGGGTGGCGAAGACCGAACGCGGCCGCGGGCCGTCCCGGTCGGAGAGGAACTCGGTGATGGCCCAGGCCAGGCTCAGGCCGTCGTAGGTCGAGGTGCCGCGCCCGATCTCGTCGAGGATGACGAGGCTGCGTCCGGTCATCTGGTGGAGGATGTGCGCCGTCTCGCTCATCTCCATGTAGAACGTCGACTCGCCCCGGGCCAGGTTGTCGCTGGCGCCCACGCGGGTGAAGATGCGGTCGACGACACCGATGCGGGCCGAGCGGGCCGGCACGAAGCTGCCCGCCTGGGCGAGCAGCGTGATCAGGGCGACCTGGCGCAGGTACGTGCTCTTGCCGCCCATGTTCGGGCCCGTCAGCAGCAGCACCTGGTTGTCGTCGTGGCCGAGCACCGTGTCGTTGGGGATGAAGTCGGAGGTGAGGAGCTGCTCGACCACCGGGTGGCGTCCCCCCTTGACGACGAGTTCGAGGGACTCGTCGCAGTGCGGCCGGCAGTAGCCGTGGCGCTCGGCCAGGGTGGCGAAGGCGAGCATCAGGTCGACGCCGGCCACGAGCCGGGCGGCGAGGTTCAGATCGGCCAGGCGGGCGGTGACGCGCCCGATCAGGGCCTCGAAGAGGGCGGTCTCCAGGCGCGTGGCGGCCTCTTCGGCCTCGAGGATGGTGCTCTCGGCCTCCTTCAGTTCGCCCGTGACGTAGCGGCAGGCGTTGACCAGGGTCTGCTTCTGCTCGTAGTGGTCGGGGACCTTGTCCACGTGCTTCTTCGTAACCTCGAAGTAGTAGCCGAACACCTTGTTGAAACCCACCTTCAGGGTCGGGATGCCCGTGGCCTCCCGCTCGCGCCCCTGCAGTCCCGCCAGGAAGCCCTTGCTGTCGGCGCTCACGGCCCGGAAGCGGTCGAGCTCGGCATCGACGCCGGCGGCGATGAAGCCGGGTTTGCGCACGTGGGCCGGGGCGTCGTCGGGAATCGTGGCCAGGATGTCGGCCGCGAGCGCGGCGAAGTCGGGCAGATCGGCGGCCCAGGCGACGACCGGACCCGCCGGCGCGCCCTCTGCCGCGGCCCGACCGCGGATCCCGTCGACGGCGGCGAGGGTGGCGCCGAACTGGCGCAGGGCGGACGGCCCGATGCGGCCGTTGGCGGCGCGCGCGGCGAGGCGGTCGATGTCCCCCACGCGGCGCAGCCGGTCGCGCAGATCGTCGCGCCAGGTGCGCGCCGCCAGGCAGGCGGCGACGCCCCCGTGCCAGGCATCCAGTTCGTCCAGGTCGGTCATGGCCTCGGCCAGTCGCATCTCGAGCAGGCGCCGGCCCATGGCCGTCAGGGTCGCGTCCACGTGGTGCACCAGGGTCCCCGGGCCGCGATCGCCGCGGAACGAGCGGAAGATCTCGAGGTTGCGCAGGGTCTCCTCGTCGAGCACGAGGCGGTCGCCGCGGGCACTGAAGCGGAGGGTCGTGACCTGCTCCGGACGGCGCTTGCCGAGGGTCGCGAGGTAGCGCAGGATGGCGCCGGCCGCCGTGCAGGCCGGTTCGCGATTCGCCTCCTCCAGGCCGAAGGCGGACAGGCTGGCCGTGGCGAAGTGGTCGGTCAGGGTCTGGCGCGCGAAGCCGGGATGGTACCAGGCGGCGTTGGCCTGGTTGACGACGACGTCCGGCAGGGCGGTGCGCCAGGCCTGCACCCGCTCGGGCGACGTGTCTTCGGCGACGATGACCTCGCGCACGGGGTGGCGCTGGCAGAGACTCTCGAGCGACACGTTCTCGGCCCCGCAGCGGAAGTCGCCGGTGGAGGCGTCCAGCAGGGCCCAGCCGTCCCAGCCGCCCTCCCGCGGCACGTAGGCCAGGCAGTAGCGGCCGCTGTTGCCGCTGAGCAGTTCGGGCGCCGTGGCCGTGCCGGGGCTGATGACCTCGACCACCTCGCGCCGGACGAGCCCCTTGGCCGTGGCGGGATCCTCGACCTGCTCGCAGATGGCCACGGTGAGGCCGGCCTCGATGAGCCGGGCGAGGTAGGTGTCCAGGGCGTGGTAGGGCACACCGGCCAGGGGCACCGGATGGGCCGACTTGGCGTCGCGGCTGGTCAGGGTGACGCCGGCCACCTCGGCGAGGGTCTGGGCGTCCTCGAAGAAGGTCTCGTAGAAGTCGCCCATGCGGAAGAGCAGCAGGGCGTCGGGGTGCTCGCTCTTGATCTCGAGGTACTGGGCGAGCATGGGCGTGACCTTGGCGGCGCCCCCGCCGGCTCTGGCGCCGCCTGTGGACGAGCCGCCCATGATCTCAGTTCCCGGTCCCGCCGACCACGTCGGTCAGTTCGGCCACCATGACGTCGATGCCCAGTCGGCGCTGCATCTCGCCCGCGTCGGTGCGGGCCAGGGCCGGATTCACGTAGTAGCCCGTGCGCACCTTGTAGAGGAACTGGCCACGGTCGTCGCGGGTCTTGTCGATGCGCAGATCGGGCAGCTGACCGGCGAAGCGCCGCTGGAATTCCAGGGCCAGGCCCCGGTCGCTGAAGGCGCCGAGCTGCAGCGAGTAGCGCCCGGTGCGGTCGACCGATCGGGCGGCGACGGGTTCCGGTTCGTCGGTCGCCCGCCTGGCCGCGTGCTCCTCCTCCTCCAACTGGCGCAGACGGCGGATCTCCAGGAGCGAAAGGCTGCCCGGGTCGTCGTCGGCCAGGGCATCGGCCAGGGCGGCGGCGGCCCTGTCGTCGCCGGCCGCCATCAGGGCCCGCCAGCGGCCGGCGGCGGTGCGGCGCGCGTCGTCGGACGTGCCGGCCTTGTCGGCGGCGGCGAAGTAGCGTTCGGCCAGCGACGGATCGTTCTGCTCGAGGGCGATGTCGCCGAGGGAGAAGCGCGCGAGAACGAACTGGGGATCCCCGGGCCGCACCGAGGCCAGCATTTCGCGGGCCTGCTGGAGCTGGCCGAGCGCGCGCAGCGAGAGGCCGGCGCGCAGGTGCACCAGTCCGGGCAGGGCACCGGTGTCGCCGCCGAGGAGCGGGGCCAGGATCTCCAGGGCTTCCCGGTGGCGCCCGCGACCGGCCTCGATTCCCGCCGCTTCGAGCGCGGCGCGCTGCCGCGTCTCGGCGGGCACGCCGCCGTCGTCGCGCACCGAGGCCAGCAGGGCGAGGGCCGCGTCCGGATCGGCTTCGAGGCGGCTCCGCCAGAGCAGGTCCTCGCCGGGGCGGGCTCCCTCGCCCGCCGCGTCCAGGGCGCTGCGGGCCTCGTCGTAGCGGCCGGCCTCGAAGAGACCGGCGACTGTCGTCAGGGCGGCCAGGGTGGGCAGGGCCGCACCGAGGGCGGCGGCGAGGGCCAGGACGATCAGCGGGACGGCGTTCCGCGGTCTCATCGCTATCCTCCCGACCGGGGCACGGCGACGTCGGCCGCCCGGTGCTGGTAGGAGTCGAAGGCGCCGCACTTCGGGCAGTGCCAACGCACGTGCTCGTCGCGGCGGTCGCACCGGTCGCAGACCCAGGCGTTGGCCGCCGCCGGAGCGGCGAGCATGCGCCACACGCGGGCGACGTCGGCTTCACCCACCTCCCCCATGAGCATCTTGAGGTACGGGGCCGCGGCGTCGGGCGTGAAGCTGGGGCGTCCCTTCTTGCTGGCCAGCAGACGCAGGGCCTTCTCGCGCTGGTCGAGCTTCTCGTAGAGCATGGCCAGGTCGACCCACAGGCTGGCCGGGGCGTCCTCGGCCTGGCAGGCCCGCTCGAGGATCGGGATCGTCCGCGCGTACTGCCCCGAGCGCAGCAGGACCTCTTCCAGCAGGGGCAGGAAGACCCCGAGTTCGGTGGGGTTGTGCAGCAGCTGCTCGGAGGCCACGGTGACCGCTCCGGCCGCGTCGTTGGCCACGGCGGCCAGCACCGCCTGCACCAGGGCCGAGCGGGACTCGGAGCCGTCGAGCCCCTTGACGTCCCGCAGCCGCGCCTTCGCTTCGCCCGCCTCGCCGGCGAGGGCGTGGCGCAGGGCCCGGTCGAGCTGGTAGCTGGCGTAGGCGCGACGGAACCCCTCGCGGTCGCGCTCCGGCACGTGCCGTGGGGCGTGCTTGAGGGTGCGGGCGGCCTCGGGCAGGTTGCCCTGGCCGTGCCGCTGGGCGAAGCGGGTGCGCCAGTAGCGCGAGCGCCCGGTGGCGCTGCGCAGCAGGGTGTCGAGCACCTCGCCGGACTCGTCCCAGCGCTTGAGGGCGTTGAGGTCCTCGGCCAGGGAAAGCCCGGCGGAGACCTTCACCTCATGGTCGAGATTGGGCCGCACGGTCAGGCCGCGGTGCAGCACCGCCGCCCGTTCCGCGTCGCCCCGGCGCCGCAGCAGGTTGCCCAGGTAGAGGTAGGGTTCCACGGCGTGGGGATCGTCGTGGACGACCCGGTGCAGCAGCTTGGCCGCTTCGTCGAGCTCGCCCTCGATCCACAGTTCGAGGGCCTGCAGGTAGGAGTCGCGGCCGGGCGGCGCCGTGCGGTCCTGCCAGTTGCGCCACAGCACCCAGCCCGCCGCCCCGACGACGGCGGCGGCCACGAGCCAGGGCACGGCGGTCGCGAGGAAGGCGCTCACTGCGGCGTACCCTCCGTCTCCGCGCTCCTGGGCTGGTCGGGCCGCAGGGGCAGGGTGCGCAGGTCGGCGATCTCGCGGTCCTTGGCCCCGCCGTCGCGCTTCAGGCGGGCGATCTCGCGGTGGAAGCGGAACTCCCGCAGGGCGGCCAGCACGAAGCTGGTGGCGAAGCCGAGCAGGAAGCTCGTCACCACGACCCAGTAGATGGAGATGCCCAGGAAGGACTTCCCGAACAGGTTGATGTCGACCGACTGGCCGCTGTTGGTGACGAAGAAGTAGACCAGCGCGAACAGGAGGATCAGGAAGACGAAGCCTCTAAACAGCCACACGAGCGGACCTCTTTCGTCGCCGGCCCAGGCCGGCCGGGTGCAGGTGTCAGTCCCGGGCCTCGCCCAGGAAGGTCGTGTTCTTCCAGCCGGTGATGCGCACCGGCACCGTCTGCCCCACCTCGTAGGCGCCGCCGTGCAGGATCACCTTGCGGTTGTTCCCGGTGCGCAGCCGCCACGAGGGGCCGTCGCCGGCCGCCTCCTGATGGCGGGCCGGACCTTCGACGACCGCGTCCCACGCGCTGCCGACGCAGCCGTCGGCGATGCCGCGCCAGACCTCTTCCTGGACGGCCAGCAGGGCCGCCAGACGCCGCTTCTTCTCCTCGGCGCCGACGTCGTCGTCCAGCTTGGCCGCCGGAACCCCCGGTCGCACCGAGTACTTGAAGCAGAAGGCCTGATCGTAGCGGACCTTTCGGGCCATCTCAAGCGTTGCCTCGAACTCGGCCGCGGTTTCTCCCGGGAAGCCCACGATGAAGTCCGTGGAGAACGTCACGTCGGGGATGACGTTCCGGGCGTAGGCCACCATCGCGAGGTATTCGTCCGCCGTGTAGAGGCGCTTCATGCGGCGCAGCACCCGGTCGGCCCCCGCCTGCACCGGCACGTGCAGCCAGGGGCACACCTTGTCCAGGCGCCCGATGGCGTCCATGGTGTGCCGGTGCATGTCCCGCGGGTGCCCGGTCAGGAAGCGGATCCGCTCGAGACCGCTGATCTCGACCACTTTCTCAAGCAGGGCCGCGAAATCAAGACCTCCCTGCCAGTTGTAGGCCGTCACATTCTGGCCGAGCAGGGTCACCTCGGTGCCGCCGCCGGCCACGATGTCGGTGATCTCGGCCAGGATCGCGTCCGGGGACTTCTCGCTCTGGGGGCCCCGGGTGGCCGGCACGATGCAGTAGGTGCACTTGTAGTCGCAGCCCTTGTGGATGGTGACCAGGTGCGAGTTGTTGGTCGGGTAGAGGCTCGGGGGCGCCACGTAGTGGGCGTCGCTGCGGTGGCCGGTGACCGTCCGGGAAAGCCCGGCCGGTGCGGCGTCGCCCCGGTCGCCGGTCAGGTCGCCGAGCAGGCCCGGCAGGGTGTCGTAGTTGTCGACCCCCACCACGAGATCGACCTTGCGCGGCCCCTTGCGCAGCTCGGGCCCGAGGCGCTCGGCCATGCAGCCGCAGATGCCGATGATCGGTTCGGGGAGGTCGGCCCTGGTCCGGCGGTGACGCAGCTCCCCCACCCGCGAGATGATCTTGTGCTCGGCCAGTTCGCGCACGCTGCAGGTGTTCAGCAGGATGACGTCGGCCTGCAGGTCGTGTTCGACCAGGGTGTAGCCGGCGCGCCGCAGCAGCCCGTCGATGGCCTGGGAGTCGTAGACGTTCATCTGGCAGCCGTAGGTCTCGATGTACACCGCGGCGTTGCGGCCGCCGGCGGGGACATCGGCCGCGGTCGTGAAGTCGGGCAGGTTGCCCTGGAACGTGGCCATCAGCCCACCTCCGGCAGGCGCATCGGGGGGTTCAGCTCGTCGACCACCTCGGCGTGCAGGTGGCCGTTCCGGTAGTCGGTGGCGCGCACCGCGACCAGGGCGCCGGGGCGGCGGCCGTCGTCGGGCACGCGAACGGTGACGTAGTTGTCGGTGGTGGCGTCGCGCCAGCCGGGCACGGCGGATTCGGCCTCGACGACCGCTTCGCGCACGGTGCCCACCAGGGCGCGCGCGAACTCCTCCTGCTTGGCGTCCGCCAGGCGGCGCAGGATCTCGCTGCGGGCGGCGATGGTCTCGGGGTGCACCTGGTCCGGCATGTCGGCGGCGGCGGTGCCGGGCCGCGGCGAGAAGCGGAACACGTGCAGGTAGCTGAAGGGCAGTTCGGCGATCATGCGCCGCGTCTCCTCGAACTCGGCGTCGGTCTCGCCCGGGAAACCGACGATGATGTCGGCGCCCAGGCCGAAGTGCGGCTGGACCGCCGCCGCCGCGCGGATGGCCTCCCACGCCCGGTCCCCGCGGTAGGGCCGCTTCATGCGCTTGAGGACGCCGCTGCTGCCGCTCTGCAGGCTGATGTGCAGGTGGGGCCGCATGCGGGGGTTGTCGCGGTAGAAGTCGAGCAGCCGGGGCGTCACCTCGTTGGGGTGGATGCTGCTCAGGCGGATGCGCAGGTCGGGCAGCTCGGCCAGGCAGCGGTCGAGCAGGTCGGGCAGCAGCAGACGCGCGTCCGTGTCGCGGCCGTAGCCGCCGAGGTGGATCCCGGCCAGGATGGTCTCGGGGTAGCCCTTGTCCACGAGCACGCGCAACTGGGCCAGCACATCGTCGACGCTGCGGCTGCGGCCGGGCCCGCGGGCCCGCCAGATCAGGCAGTAGGTGCAGCGCAGGTTGCAGCCGTCCTGGATCTTGACGAAGGCCCGGCTGCGGCCGGAGAACTCGTCGATCAGGGGCGAGTCGAAGACCGGATCGGCGGCGAACTCCTCCACCTTCAGGGTCGGCACGTCGTCGCCCAGCACCTCGGGCAGCCACATCTGCACGTCGTCCTTGGCCGTGTTGCCCACGACGCCGTCGATCTCGGGGATCGCCGTCAGGGCCTCGGGCTGGGTCTGGGCGTAGCAGCCCACGACCACGACCTTGCTGGCCGGGAAGCGCCGCTTCACCTGGCGGGCCAGGCGCCGGCACTCCTGGTCGGCCTTGGCCGTCACCGTGCAGCTGTTCAGGACGTAGAGCTGGGCCGGGCTGTGCCAGTCGACGATCTCGATGTCGTACAGGCCCGCCATGGTCTTCTTCAGCCCCTCGGTGTCGTACTGGTTGAGCCGGCAGCCGAGGGTCCAGAAGGCGGCGCGCAGGGGCACGCCGCCGGTGCCGGCGGCGGGCGCGCTGGTCAGGGGTTGCAGTTCGTGCAGTTCCATGGCTTCCTCGCACTCGGGCCGCGGGCGACCGGGACCAAAAGCAGAGGGACGGAGGTGTGACCCCCGCCCCTCTCACAGGCGGACCGAACGGATGTCCGTCCGGCGGTCCGGGGACCGCCGACCGGATGTCTACTCGTCGTCCTCGTCGGGGTTGGCCGAACCCATGGAGGCGGCCTCTTCGGCCATGATCTCCGCGGCTTCGTCCTTGCCCATGCCCTCGTCGCCCGTCTCGCCGGCGGCCGCGGCGGCCTCGTCGGCGGCGACCACGTCCTCCAGGCGCGGATGGGCGCTGATGAACTCCGCGGTGTGGGCCTCGTCGAAGTCCTTCAGGCGCTCGGCGATGGAGAGCACGATGCGGCGGTTCTCCACGTCCATCTTGATCACCTTCAGGTCGACCTTCTCGCCCTCGCGGAAGTAGTACTGGGGCTTGTCCAGCTTGGGGATCCCCAGGTGCCCGATGGGCACGAAGCCCTCCAGGTCGTCGCCCATCTCCACGATCACGCCGTGATCGAGCATGCGGCTGACGGTGCCCGCGAGGTCGTGGCCCAGCGGGTAGTCCTCGGCCAGGGTCGGCCAGGGGTTGTCCTGCAGCTGCTTGATGCCCAGGCTGATGCGGCGCTTGTTGGTGTCGATGTCCAGGATCTGGACGGTGACCTCGTCGCCCCGCTTCAGGATCTCCTTGGGGTGCCGCACGCGGCGCGTCCAGCTCATGTCCGAGATGTGCACCAGGCCGTCGATGCCCTCCTCGACCTCGACGAAGGCGCCGAAGTCGGTCAGGTTGCGCACGTGGCCCTTGATGGTCGAGCCCACCGGGTAGCGCTCGATCAGGGTCAGCCAGGGGTCGCTCTCGCACTGCTTGAGGCCCAGGCTGATCTTCTCGTTCTCCTTGTCGATCTTCAGCACCATCACGTCGACCTCGTCGCCGATGCTGACGACCTTCGACGGGTGCTTGATGTGGCGCGTCCAGCTCATCTCGGAGATGTGGATCAGGCCCTCGACGCCCTTCTCGAGCTCGACGAACGCGCCGTAGTTGGTGATCGACACCACGCGGCCGCGGACGATGCTCTCCTCGGGGTACTTGGCCTCGACGTCGTCCCAGGGGTACGACTGCAGCTGCTTCAGGCCGAGGCTGATGCGCTCACGCTGCTCCTCGAAGTCGAGGACCTTGACCTCGATCTCCTGGCCGATGGTCACGACCTCGCTCGGGTGCGAGACGCGGCCCCAGCTCAGGTCGGTGATGTGCAGCAGGCCGTCGATGCCGCCGAGGTCGACGAAGGCGCCGAAGTCGGTGATGTTCTTGACCACGCCCATGCGGACCTGGCCCTTCTCCAGCTCGCCGATGAGCGTGCGCTTCTTCTCCTCGCGCTCCTGCTCCAGCACGATCCGCCGGGAAACGACGACGTTGCGCCGCCGCTTGTTCTTCTTGATGATCCGGCACTGGATCTCCTCGCCGATCATGTCCTCCAGGTTCGGCACCTGACGCAGGGCCACCTGGCTGCCGGGCAGGAAGGTGTCCACGCCCCACAGCTTCACGACCAGACCACCCTTGATGCGACGGTCGACGAGGCCGGTGACGACGTCGCCGTTCTCGTGGGCCAGCTTGATCTTGTCCCACACCTTGAGGAAGTCGGCGCGCTCCTTCGAGAGCACGACCAGGCCGTCCTGGTTCTCGAGCTTCTCGAGGAAGACGTCGAAGGTGTCGCCCTCGGCGATCTGGGCGGCGCCGAATTCGTCGAGGTTGATCACACCCTCGCTCTTGAAGCCGATGTTCAGCAGGACCTCGTTCTCGCGGACCTCGATGACGGTGCCCTCGAGGATCTGACCTTCCTGGATGTCGGTCAGGGTCTCCTCGTACTGGTTGATCAGGGCGAGCATCTCGTCGTGGGACAGGTCGTCGCTCGAACCCGTCTCCTCGAGGTAGTCGAAGTTGACGATGCTCTCCTCGTCGTACGAGGTGCTCAGCTTCGGCGCGGCCGGCGTGGGCAGCACCTCGGCGGCGGCGTGGCTGTCGTCATCGTCGTCGTCGCGGTGACGAGGGCCGCGCGAGTCGGAGTACCGACCCGGCCGCTCCCGGTAGGAGTCTTCGGGGGTGGAATGGGGGTTGGACATGAAAGGTTGCCTCCTAGTGACATGTGAATGCACCGGACCCGGTGGTCCGGCAAGCTGCCCAATATAGCGGGTCCGGGGCGCCATGGCAAGGATCGCGCGCCCTCAGAAGCGGTGTTTCCCGCCTGTTTGCAGGGAATTAACGTCCGAAGATGCGGCGATCGCGGGCGGCGACCCGGGCGAGCTGCCGCTGGCCGAGTTCCCGTTCGAACTCGGTCTGGGGGTACCGATCGAACGAGCGGGCCTGCATTTCGCGGAAGGCCCCCTCGCAGAGGCGCCCGATGATGCGGCTGACTTCCTTCTTGTCGGTGGTTTCCAGGAGGGCGTCCAGGCCGTGCCAGCGCAGGGGCGGCCCGTAGCTGACCTCCAGGGGCGAGAGCTGGCTCCCGCCCGGCCGGCGTCCGTAGCTGCCGCGGATGAACACGGGCACGACGGGCGCCCGCGTGGCCTGGACCGCGATGCCCAGGCCGTTGCGGACGGGACCGGGATGGCCGATCGGCCGGCGCGTCCCCTCCGGGAAGATGACGAGGTTGGCGCCCTTCCGCAGGGCGGAGATGGCCACCTTGAAGGCCCGGGCGTCGTAGCCGCGGCGCCGGATGGGGATCGAGTCGAGCATGCGGAACATGGCCCCCAGCGGCGGGAACCTGAACAGCTCCTCCTTGGCCAGGGTGTGCACCGGGTGGCGCAGGAAGGTCGATCCGACCAGCGGCGGATCCCACATGCTGATGTGGTTGACGGCGATGATGCAGCCGCGCGGCAGGGCCTTCCCCTCCTGACCGCCCCGGACCTGCAGCCCGTAGAAGCGGGCCAGGGCGCGCATGACGAAGAAGGCCAACCGGTAGTGGCTGGGCAGGGCGCGGTACGAGGTCTCCAGGTCGGTGTCGAGCTCGGCGTCGAGGGCCGGATTGACCAGGCAGGCCCGGGCGCAGGTCTCGTTCTGCTGTTCGAGGCCGAGCCCGCTGCTGTCGACCACGATGGCGTCGGGGCTGATGGCCAGGGGGCTCGTCTCCCGCTCGGAGTCGCGCCGATCGCGTTCGGCCAGGTCGCGGGCCAGCTCCGCGCGGTCGACCTCCACCCCGCGCTGTCGGTACTGGCGGAGGCGCCGGTCGACGCGGTCGTCGAGGGAGGCCGAAAGGAAGATCTTCGCCGTGGCCAGGGGGAACACGACGCTGCCGATGTCCCGGCCCTCCATGACCACGCCGCCGCGCCGGCCCATGGCCTGCTGCCGGCGCACCATCTCGGCCCGCACCGCCGGGTGGCTCGCCACCGCCGACACGTGGTCCTCCACCGCCGGGGTGCGGATCTCGCGCGAGACGTCGCAGCCGTTCCAGTGCACGGCGACCTCGCCCCGCGCCGGGGCCAGGGTCAACTCGGCGCCGGCGAGCAGGGTGGTCAGGCCCTCGGCGTCGTCGGGGGACACGCCCCCGGCGGCGGCGGCCCAGGTCAGGGCCCGGTACATGGCGCCGGTGTCGATGTAGAGCAGGCCGAAGCGCTCGGCGAGGAAGCGGGCCGTGGTCGATTTGCCGCTGCCCGCCGGGCCGTCGATGGCGATGACCGCATCGGCCGGCAGCAGGCCGGGTGAGGCGTCGGGCAGGTCGGAGGGCCGGTGGGCGGTCATCTCACACGTCCCGGCCGACGGCGCGGGCCACGGCGCGGCACGAGGCGACCAGTTCGGCGAACTCGTCCGGTCGCAGGCTCTGGTCGGCATCGCTCAGGGCGCGGTCGGGATCGTCGTGGGTCTCGATGAGCAGGCCGTCGGCCCCGGCGGCCACGGCGGCCCGGGCCAGGTCGGCCACGTAGCGCCGGTCGCCCGCGGCGTGGCTCGGGTCGACGATCACCGGCAGGTGGGTCCGGTCGCGCAGCACGGCCACCGAGCCGATGTCCAGGGTGTTGCGCAGGGCCGGTTCGAAGGTCCGGATCCCCCGCTCGCAGAACACGAGATCGCGGCCGCCGGCGGACAGCACGTACTCGGCGGCGTTCAGCCACTCGGCGATGGTGGTCATCATGCCCCGCTTGAGCAGGACGGGCCGGCCGCTGGCGCCGGCCTCGCGCAGCAGCGGGAAGTTCTGCACCGAACGGCTGCCGATCTGCAGCATGTCGGCTGTCTCGGCGACGACGGCCACATCGCGCGGGTCGAGCACCTCGGTCACGAACGGCAGTCCCGACGCCCGGCGCGCGGCCGCGAGCAGTTCGAGCCCCTCGCGGCCGAGGCCCTGGAAGGCGTAGGGGCTCGTGCGGGGCTTCCAGGCGCCGCCCCGCAGCATGGCGCCGCCGGCCCGGGCCACGGCCGTCGCGATGCCCGTGATCTGGTCCGGCGCCTCCACGGCACACGGGCCGCCGATGACGACCACCTTCTCGCCGCCGAAGCGGACGTCGCCCACGGCAACGATGGTGCGGTCCTGGCCGGGACGGCGGCTCACGAGGGGAGTGCCGCCGCCGGCGGCGTCCGGGACGAGGGGTTCGGGTCGGGGCGCGGTCATCGGTCCAGGATCTCCTCGAGCGCCGCGAGGCAGCGCGTGTTCTCGTCGGGCAGGCCGATGCTGATGCGCATGGCGCCGTCCCCGAGGCCGAAGGCGTGCATGGGCCGCACGATGACGCCCATCTGCAGCAACCGCGTGGCCAGCTCGCCGGCGTTCACGTCGCCGCGCACGAGCACGAAATTCGTCTGGCTCGGCACCGTCTGCAGGCCGAGGGCCTCGAGCCCGGCGACCATGCGGTCGAGTTCGGCCCGGTTGCGGTCGCGGCGCCCGGCCACCTCGTCCCAGTGGTCGAGGCAGGCGATGGCGGCCGCCTGGCTGAGCATGTTCACGTTGAACGGTTCGCGGGTCTTGTGGAGTTCGCCGACCAGGTCGGGGTGACCCACGCCGTAGCCGACCCGCAGGCCCGCCAGCGAATGGATTTTACTGAAAGTCCGCAGAATGACAAGGTTCGGATGGGCCGCCAGCATCGGCACCGTCCGGGGGTAGTCGTCGGCGGTGACGTACTCGTAGTAAGCTTCGTCCAGGGCCACGATGACGTGGTCGGGGACGGCGGCGAGGAACGCCCGCAGTTCGGCCGCCGTGTTGTAGGTCCCCGTCGGATTGTTGGGGTTGCAGACGATGACCAGCTTCGTCCGCTCGTCGACCGCGGCGGCCATGGCGGGCAGGTCGTGGCGGTCGTCGGCCCCGAGGGGCACCGCGACGCCGCATTCGAAGTGCACCTGGGTGGTCAGGGCATAGACGATGAAGCTGTGCTCGCTGTAGACCACGTTCTCCCCCGGGCTGACGAGAGCCCGGATGAGCATGTCGATGACCTCGTTGCTGCCGTTGCCGAAGATGAGGCCGGCGGGGTCGACGCCGAGATGGTCGGCGAGGCGGGCGGTCAGGCGGAAGCAGGCCGCGTCGGGGTAGCGGTTGATCTCGCGCGCGGCGTCGGCGATGGCGGCGAGCACCGCCGGCAGGGGGCCTTCCGGATTCTCGTTGCTGGCCAGCTTGACCACCGAATCGAGTCCGAGCTCGCGCTGCACTTCCTCGATGGGCTTGCCGGGGCTGTAGGGACGGGTCCGGAGGATGCCGGGGCGCAGCAGGGACTGGAAGTCGAGGGTCTTCGGGCTCATGGTTTCCTCCCTTTCACATCCGTCACGCGGGGCGCCTTCGCCCCGCCGGGCCGCTCATGGGTCGGTGGCGGTCGCGACGGCCCGGCGCAGGGCCGCCACCTCGTCGGGTGCGAGACGGCGGAAGTCGCCGGGACGCAGCAGTCCGAGCCGGATCGGACCGACGGCCGTGCGGTGCAGGTGCACGACCTTCAGCCCCACCGCCGCGAACATGCGGCGGATCTGCCGCTTGCGCCCCTCGTGGAGCTCCATGACCCACTGCCGCGTGGTCCCGTCCCGTCGCGGCTCGAGGCGGCAGGGGCGGCAGGGGCGCCCGTCCAGCTCGATCTTGCCCTGGGTGAGGCGCCCCTTCATGGCGCCCGTCACCTCGCCGTTGACCTCGACCTCGTACACCTTCCACAGCCCGCTGCCGGGACGGCAGAGGTCCTGGTTCAGGCGGCCGTCGTCGGTCCAAAGGAGCAACCCCGTGGTCGCGGAGTCAAGGCGCCCGACGGGCATGAAGCGGTCGGGCAGGTCGGCCTGGCGGCGGTACGGCAGCAGGGCGGGCTGGCCGCCCTGGCTCCGGAGGGTGGACACGACGTCGCGGGGCTTGTGGAAGGCGTAGACCCGGTGGTCGTCGGGGGTGGTCGCCGGCCGGCCGTCGACCGTGACGGCCTCGCGACCGGGCACGATCCGCCGACCGAGGTCGGTCGCCGTTTCGCCGTCGATCGCCACGCGCCCGGCCCGGATCAGCTCCTCCACCGAGCGCCGGGAGCCGAAGCCGGCGCGGGCCAGGTACTGGTTCAGACGCAGGTCCGGACCGGGGTTCCGGTCGTCGCGGGCCACGGCTACTCGGCGCTCTCGCGGCGGGCGGGCTGCTCGTCGGCGTCGTCGGCGGGTTCGCATTCGGGCGCGGCGTCGGCTGCGTCCGCGGCCACCGGCTCCTCGTCGTCGGCCCGGGACTCCGCGTCCGGCCCGGCGTCCCCGTCGGTCTCCGTCTCCGCCGACTCCTCGAGCGGGTCGGCCTCGCCTTCCTCGGGCGCGGCGAAGTAGTCCTCGAGTTCCTCGTCCGACACGTCGCGTCCGACCCGCGAGGCGAACTCCTTCAACTCGTCCCGGTCGTCCATGACGTGCTCGAGGTCGGGCAGGTCGGGCAGCTGCCCGAGGCCCTTCAGGCCGAGATGGTTGAGGAACTCGCGGGTGGTGCCGTAGAGCAGCGGGTTGCCCACGGCCTGGCTGCGGCCGACCACCGTGATCAGGTTGCGCTCGGTGAGCGTGCTGATGGCGCCGGCGCTGTTCACCCCGCGGATGTCGTCGATCTCGATCCGCGTCAGGGGCTGCTTGTAGGCGATGATCGCCAGCACCTCGAGACCCGCTTTCGACAGCCGCGTGAAGCGGCGGGTCTTGAGCATCTTCTCGACGATGGGCGAGAATTCCGGCTTGGTCGCGATCTGGAAGCCGCCGCCGAACTCGATCACCGTGAAGGCGTGGTCGTGTTCGTCGTATTCCGCCTGCAGCGCGGCGACCGCGTCACGCAGCTCGGTGGTCTCGGCCTCGGGAAAGATCTTCTTCAGGCGCGCCAGGGTCAGGGGGCTGTCGGTGGCGAACAGCAGCGCCTCGAGTTCCCGTTTCAAGATTCGGTCTCCCGTTCTGCAAGGGGCTCGTCGCCCGTGTCGTCGTCGAAGTCGTCGTCGGCGAATCCGTCCTCGTCATCCTCCGCGTCGAAATCATCGTCATCGAAGTCGACATCGTCGTCTTCGTCCCCGAAATCGTCGTCTGCGTCATCTTCGTCATCGTCGTCGTCATCGTCGCAGTCATCGTCATAGTCAGCGTCGAAATCGTCGTCCTCGAGATCCTCGTCGTCGTCGTCATCCCAGCCGGCCGCCGGGCCGGCCGCCGCGTCGACGTGGTCCTCGTCGCCCAGGTCGAAGCCCCCCTCGTCCTCGTCGTCGGCGACGTCGGTCGCGTCGACGCCGGGGTGCTGGATCCAGATCGGGCCGCGCGGTTCCGTCTGCATGAACTGCAACCGCCCCCGCTTGACCATCTCCAGCACGGCGATGAAGGTCACGATGACCTCCATCTTGATGGTGTCGTCGGAGAAGAGCTCCTCGAAGCGCACGGTGCCGCCGGCCCCGATCTTCTCCTCGATGAGCGACATCTTCTCCTCGACCGTGTACGGCTCGCGCACCACGTCGTGGGTGGTCTTGGCCTGCACGCGGTCGAAGATGCCGGCCAGGGCGCTGAGCAGGTCGAACATCTCGATGCGCAGGCGCGGTTCGAGGTCGAGCTCGCCGCTGAAGGGGAAGCGCGTCTGGCGCAGATGGTACTGCTGGCGCTCGCTCTCCTTGCGCTGCAGGGCCTCGGCCGCCTCCTTGAACCGCTTGTACTCGAGGAGCTTGCGCACCAGCTCGGCCCGCGGGTCCTCCTCTTCCTCCTCGTCCTCGGGCAGGTGGCTCGGCATGAGCATCTTCATCTTGATCACCATCAGGGTCGCCGCCATGGCGATGAACTCGCCGGCCTTGTCCAGGCTGATGGTGTGCATGACCTCGATGTGCCGGATGAACTGCTCGGTGATCAGGGCGATGGGGATGTCGTAGATGTCCACCTGCTCCTTGTCGATCAGGAAGAGCAGGAGGTCCATGGGGCCCTGGAAGCCGGTCAGTTCGACCTGGTAGGCTTCGCTGTTGCGGAAGTAGTCGAGTTCGGGCGGCAGGTTCTCGAGGTTCCACGATTCGGGGCCGTCGGCGCGGTGTCGTTCGGCCCGCGCCGCGACCTCGGCGGCGACGGCCTCGCGGACCTCGCCCGCGTCGGGCGCGGCGGCGTCCTGCCCGGCCGGGGTGCTGTTCTCCGGTGTGTGCTCCATGTTGCCTTTCATGCCGGTCCTAGCCGATGCCCATGGCGGCGTGGACCCGGTCCATGGTCTCCCGCGCCACGGCCCGCGCGCGTTCGCACCCGGCGGCGATGATCTCGTCCAGACGGTCCGGATGGGCCTCGAAGTCGGCCCGCTTCTCGCGCAGCGGCGCGAAGTGCGCGATGACGCCATCGGCCAGCTTCAGCTTGCAGTCGACGCAGCCCCGGGCCGCGCTCCGGCACTCGGCGGCGGTCTCGTCGGCCTCGGCGGGCAGGAACTTGCGGTACCAGGTGTAGACCGCGCACACCTCCGGGTTGCCCGGATCGCTGCGCCGCACCCGGGCCGGGTCCGTCACGGCGGGCTTGACCTTGGCGCGGATCTCGTCCGGCGTGGCGGAGATCTCGATGGTGTTGCCGAGGGACTTGCTCATGCGCTTGCCGTCGGTGCCGGGGAAGCGCGCGAACTTCGTGATCAGCGACTCCGGATCGGGGAAGACCTCGCCGAAGTGGAAGTTGAAGCGCCGCGCGATCTCGCGGGTGAGCTCGAGGTGCGGCAGCTGGTCCTCGCCCACCGGGACCGCGTGGGCCCGGTAGGCCATGATGTCGGCGGCCTGCAGCACCGGGTAGCCCAGGTGGCCGTAGCTGATCTCGCCGCTCATGTTCAGGTCGCGGATCTGCTCCTTGAAGGTCGGGTTCCGCTCGAGACGCCCCATGCTGATCATCATGGCCAGGATCAGGTAGAGCTCGGCGTGCTCCTTCACCTCGGACTGGATGAAGAGGATCGAGCCCTCGGGGTCGAGGCCCGCCCCCAGCCAGTCGAGGAACATCTCGCGGCTGTTGTGGCGGATCTCCCCCGCCTTGTCCAGGGCCGTGGTGAGCACGTGCCAGTCGGCGACCATGAAGTGGCAGGTGTAGTCGTCCTGGAGGCGCTGCCAGTTCTCCAGCGCGCCGGTGTAGTTGCCCCAGTGCAGGCGCCCGGTGGGCCGCATGCCGCTGAGGATGATCTTCTTGCCGCCCGCCTTGTCCGCACTCACGGTCAGCGCCCGCCTTTCGCCACGAATACGCGCACGGGGCCGCCCGGACGGCGCCCCGCTGGGAAATCAATCGGCCAACAGTACCACCGGCCCCGGACGATGTCAAAGCCGCGCCGTCCCGGGCCGGAAACGGCCCCGGCGGGGCTCTAGCGGGCCCGCGGATGGGCCTCGCGCCAGGCGTCGGCGAGCCAGCCCCGGTCGATGTGGGTGTAGATCTCGGTGGTCGAGATGTCGGCGTGCCCGAGCAGCTCCTGCACCGCCCGCAGGTCGGCGCCCCCCTCCAGGAGGTGGGTGGCGAAGCTGTGGCGCAGGGTGTGGGGCGAGACGGAGTCGGGCAGACCGGCCGCGGCGCCGGCCCGTTTCAGCAGGTTCCACACGGATACGCGCGAGAAGCGACCGCCGCGGCGGTTGAGGAACAGGGCTGCCGTAGGCCGCGCGCCCGCCCGCCGGGGGCGGCCGGGGGCCAGCCAGCGGGGGACGGCGGCGAGGGCCGGGGCGCCTACGGGCACCAGCCGCATCTTGCGGCCCTTGCCGCGCAGCATGAGGGTGCCCTCGCCCCGGTCGAGGTCGGTCACGTCGAGGCCGCACAGCTCGCTCACCCGGCAGCCGCAGCCGTAGAGCACCTCGAGGATGGCCCGGTCGCGCAGGTCGCCGGGTTCGCTCCCGTCGACGCCCTCGATGAGCCGCTCCACCTGGGCCACGCCGAGGACGTCGGGCAGCTTCCGCCCGCGCCGGGGGGCGGCGATGGTGGCGGTGGGGTCGCCGTCGACGAGGCCCTCGGCTGCATGGAAGCGGAAGAACGAGCGCAGCGTCGACAGCAGGCGCGCGCGGCTGCTCGCGGCGAGGTCGTCGGCGCAGCCGAGCAGGAAGTCGCGCAGGTCGGCGTCGGAAACGGCGGCCGGCCCCCGCCCGGCCCCGACGGCGAAGGTCCGCAGCCGGGCCAGGTCGTGCTCGGCCGCCGCGAGGCTCGCCGCCGCCAGGCCCTTCTCGGCGCTGCAATGGGCCAGGAAGGCGTCGACGGCCAGGTCCCAGGCCCCGGCGAGGGCTTCGCCGGCCATCACGTCTCCTCCGGTGGGAGGGGTGGTGGTGCGGCATTGCGGTCGCGCGCCGCGAAGTGCTCCCGGATGGCCACCACGTCGTGCCGGTTGATGCCGTGGACCTCGGCGAGCTCTTCCGGCGTCGCCCGCCGGATCTCGGCGACCGAGCCGAAGCGGTGCAGCAGGCTGAGCTTCTTGATGCGTCCGATGCCCGGGATCAGGTCGAGCTCGCTGTGGGTGGTCCGCTTGTCGCGCAGCAGGCGGTGGTAGGTGATGGCGAAGCGGTGCGCCTCGTCCCGCACCCGCTGGAGCACCTTCAGGGCCTCGCTGCGGCGCGGCAGACGGATGGTGCGATCCTCCTTGTGGATCAGCTCCTCGCGCTTGGCCAGGCCGATCAGCTGCGTCGCGTGCAGGCCGTACCCCGCCAGCACCTTGCGCGCCATGGAGAGCTGCCCGACGCCCCCGTCGACCACCACGAGGTCCGCCGGCTGCTCCCCCTTCTCGATGAGCCTGCCGTAGTAGCGGGTGAGCACCTCGGTCATGCTCGCGAAGTCGTCCACGCCGGCGACGGTCCTGATGCGGAAGCGCCGGTAGCGGCTCTTGAGCGGTTTGCCGCCCTTGAAGAAGACCAGCGAGGCGACGGTCTCCTTGCCCTGGAAGTTCGAGATGTCGAAGCACTCGATGGTCTCGGGCACGGTGTGCAGGTCGAGGGCCTCCTGGAGCTGGATGTCCGCCGGCGTGACCCGCGCGGCGTGGCGGACCTGCTCCTGCAGCGTCGCCTCGCGCAGCTTGAAGGTCGCGTTGGTGCGGGCCAGCTCCACCGCGTCGTGCCGGGCTCCGCGACGCGGGATCCTGAGGTCGACCCGGCGGCCGCGCAGGCGGGACAGCCACTCCTGCCAGGTCGCCGGATCCTCGACCGGCGAGCCGAGCAGCACCTCGGCCGGGATGTCCCCCGCCCGCGGGTAGTACTCCCGCAGGAGCTGCGCCATGAACGTGGGCAGGTCGCGGTCGAGCTTGTCGGTGAGCAGGAAGTGGTGCGTGGTCAGGATGTGCCCCCCCCGCACGCGCAGCACCACCCCCGATGCGGTCTCGCCGTCGCGGGCCAGCCCCACCAGGTCGGCGTCGCCCGCGAGACCGGCCACGGGCCGGCTGCGGCTGGTGGTCTTGTCGAGTTTGGCGATGAGGTCGCGCAGGCGGGCGGCGTGCTCGAAGTCGAGGGCCGCGGAGCGCTCCTCCATCTCGCGGCGCAGCTCGTCGACCACCTCGGACTCGGCCCCGCCGAGGAAGCGCAGCATGCGCCGCACCTTCTCCCGGTACGACTCGCGCGGATCGTAGTCCACGCACGGCGCGCTGCAGCGCCCGATCTGGTAGTCCAGGCAGGGCCGATCGACGGTCTGCCCGGGCAGGTCGAGGTGGCAGGTGCGCACCTGGAAGGTCCCGGCGGCGAACTTCAGGGTCTCCCGCATGGCCCGCACGTCGGTGAAGGGGCCGAAGTAGCGGGCGCCGTCCTGGTCGAGGCGCCGCACGACCTCGACCCGCGGGAAGGGCTCCTGCAGGGTGATCCGCAGGTAGGGATAGGCCTTGTCGTCCTTCAGCCGGACGTTGTAGAGCGGCCGATATTCCTTGATGAGCTGGTTCTCGAGCACGAGGGCGTCGGCGTCCGAATCGGTCACGATCCAGTCGAAATCGCGGATCCGGCGCACCAGAGCGGCCGTTTTGCCGTCCTTTTCGCCGCCGGCCTGGAAATACGAGCGCACCCGCTGGTTCAGGCGCACCGCCTTGCCCACGTAGATGACCTTGCCGTCGCGGTTCTTGTGGAGGTAGACGCCGGGCGCCTCCGGCAGCAGGCCCAGCTTGTCGGCCACGGCCGCGCGCGCGGCGGCGGCCGGATCCGTCCCGCGGCCGTCGTCCTCCGGCTTAGCCGGTGTGTCGTCACGTTTTGCGTCGTCGCTCATGGTGCTGGTCGTCCTTGACATCCATCCGGATGGCTGTTAAATTGCCCCGCCTGTGAAACTCTAACGGAGGTTTGGGACGTGCCCCATCACAAAAGTTGCAAGAAGCGCCTGATCACGGCCAAGAAGCGCAACGAGCGCAACCGTCAGAACCGGGCCATGATGCGCTCCAGGATCAAGAACTACCGCACCAATGTCGAGCAGATGAGTGCCGAGGACAAGGCCGAAGCCGTTTCCTCCATGTACAGCCTGATCGACTCCCAGGCGCGCAAGGGCCTCATGCCCAGGAGCCGCGCCTCGCGCCTGAAGGCGCGCATGGCTGCCGCCGCCGCGAAGTAGTTCCCGCCCCTACGGCAACAGGAAGGGTCCTCCAGCGAGGACCCTCTTGTCGTATCTGCCGGAATCCAGTGTATCTTCCGGAATCCAGCGTGTCTTCCGGAATCCAGAGTGTCGTCCGGAAGCCACTGTGTCGTCCGGAAGCCACGGTGCGTTCCGGAAGCCATCATGCTGTCCCGGAGACGAGCCCGGGCGTCCCCGCCCGGCACCCCTGCCCCGCAGCGACGGCGACCGACTCACCCCGCCGCGCCCAGTCCCTTCAGCACATCGGTCAGGTTGTACAGTCCGGGCCGGGCCCCGGCCACGAACCGCACCGCCGGCAGGACGCCCCGCAGGAAGGCCCGCCGCGAGTGGGCCCGGTGGGTGACGACCAGGGTTTCCTCCTGGTCGCTGAAGGTCCAGGTGTGCTCGCCGATGACCCCGCCGAGCCGCTGGCTGTGGGTGGGCACCTCGGCCCCGCCCCGCGCCGCGCGCCAGACGCCCGCCAGATGGGCCGCCGTGCCGCTCGGCTTGTCGAGCTTGGTCACATGGTGCACCTCGACCTGCTCCGCGTCGAACTCGCCCGGCAGGGTGCGGGCCAGGAGTTGCAGCAGCATCTGCAGGGTCGGGATCCCGATGCTGAAGTTGGCCGCGCGCACCACGGGGAAGTCGGCGGCGTAGGCACCCAGCGCCTCCTCCTGGGCGGCGGTGAAACCCGTGGTGCCGATGACGAGGCCGGCACCCAGCCTGCGTCCGGCCTGCAGCAGGCCGTCGAGGGCCGGCGCGAGGCTGAAGTCGATGACGACGCACCCGGCAGGGAGCGCGTCGGCCATGCGGTCCTGGCCCATGAGGGGCAGGCGCGGATGGAAGTCGCCCGCAGCCGCCGACCGGCCCGGCTCGGTGACCAGGCCCACCAGCTCGGCATCGTCCGCCCCGTCGACCAGGTCGGTCAGCAGGCGCCCCATGCGCCCCTCGGCGCCGTGGACCGCGACCGCGATCACGAGGCGCCCTCGACGTCCCGGGCCATGAGGTCGGCCAGCGTGCTCTCGTAGAACTGCACCAGGAAGGTCAGGCTCTGCTCGGAAACGGTCACCAGCGGAAGGCGCGGATCGCGTTTGCACACCCCGGCGAGGCTGAGGAGCTCCTTCACCGGGACCGGGTTGGTCTCCACGAAGCAGGCGTTGGTGATGGGGTCGAAAGCCCGCGCCATGGGCCAGGCCGCGTTGATGTCGCCGGCGGCCCAGGCCTTCCAGAAGCGGGTCATGGCGCCCGGCAGCAGGTTGCTGACGACGCTGATGGCGCCGTGGGCACCGAGGCCGAAGATGTTGAAGTTCAGGCCGTCGTCGCCCGAGAACACCTTCAGGTCGCAACGCGCGATGGCCTCCTCGATCTGGGGCAGGTTCGCGCTGGCTTCCTTCAGGGCCACGATGTTCGGCTCGGCCGAGAGCTGGGCCGCGGTCTCGGGCAGGATGTTCACGGCCGTGCGGCCCGGCACGTTGTAGAGCACCAGCGGGATGTCGACCTTGCGGGCGACCTCGCGGTAGTGGGCGAGCAGGCCCTGCTGCTGCGGCTTGTTGTAGTACGGCGAGATGAGCATGGCCGCGTCGGCCCCCCACTCCTTCGCCTTGCGCGTCAGGTCGACGGTGACGGCGGTCGAATTGGACCCCGCACCCGCCACGACGGCGCACTTGCCGCGGCACATCTCGACGGCCGCGCGGACCAGCCATTCCTTCTCGTCGGTGGTGAGCGCCGCCGCCTCGCCCGTGCAGCCCACGGGCACGATGCCGGCCACGCCGCCGTCGATCTGGCGCTGCACCAGGCGCTCCCACGCCTTGCGGTCGACCTGGTCACCGGCGAACGGGGTGACCAGGGCCGTGTAGACGCCGTCGGGCATCTCCCAGGTCTTCTTGCTCATGTCGTCGACTCCTTGCGCGGGTGGGCGGTCGCGATCTCGCCGGTGAAGCTCGTCACCGCCGGGCCGCGGAGCTCGAGCCGGCGGTCGTCCCCGCCGACGGTGATGCGCAGCAGGTCGCCGCCGCGGGTGCGGACGGCCACCGGATTGCCGGCCTGTCCGAGACGCGACAGTACCACCGCCGTGGCCGATGCGCCAGTGCCGCAGGCCAGGGTCTCGTCCTCGACGCCGCGCTCGTAGGTCCGCAGCAGGAACTCGCCGCTCGCCGGGTCCCGCTGCACCCAGTTGACGTTGGTGCCGGCGGGGGCGAACCGGTCGTGGTGGCGGAGGGCCGCGCCCCAGCGGCGCAGGTCGAAATCCTCGATGTCGTCGACGGGGATCACCAGGTGGGGCACGCCCGTGTTGCAGGCGTAGTGCGCGGCGAAGGGGCTGTCCGGCAGTTCGACGGCCAGGTCGAGATCCTTCCAGGCGGGCAGGGTGACGGCGATGTCCTCCGGCCCGTGCACCCGCCCCGACAACACGCCGCTGAAGGTGTCGAAGCGGCACTCCTCGCCGCACAGCCCGCGGGCCCGGGCGAAGGCGACGGTGCAGCGGGCGCCGTTGCCGCACATCTCGGCCTCGCCGCCGTCGGCGTTGTAGTAGGTCATGCGGAAGTCGGTCTCGCCGGCGCGGCCCGGCCCCACCACGATCAGACCGTCGGCCCCCACGCCGAGGCGCCGGTCGCAGAGGAAGGCCACGACCTCCCGGGTGGCCTGCCAGCCCGCGGGCAGTTCGCGGTGGTCGAGGAAGACGAAGTCGTTGCCCGCCCCGTGCATCTTGGTGAACGGCAGGCGCCAGGCCGGTCCGGTCATGGAACTACTCCTCGTCGGCCGGCGGGGGCGGGCTCTGCAGCGAATCGGCCCGGCCGGCGATGGTGGAATCGGTCGCGCCCAGGCTGTCGGGCAGGGCGGGCGGCGGGGGCGGCGTCCACGGAGTCAGGCTGTACGGCCCGTCCGGAACGACCACGTCGGTCGGCAGCCCGGGTGCGACCGTGATGCCCTCGACCATGAGCCAGGGCTCGAGGAAGTGGGTCGGCACGCTGTCGCCGCGGGCCAGGGCGGCCGAGTCGGCGGCGACCCCGGCCAGGGCCGCCGGCACGCCGCTGAAGGTGGAGTCGGCGTCGAGGTCGACGAAGACGACCAGCCGGTTGCTCCCCGGCTGCACGTCCCGGACCGTGCTGGTGGTGTCCGGCGTCAGCCGGGCGAAGTTGGCATCGGGGGTCGGGGTCGGCACCCAGCCGGTGTCCTCCTCGCCCACGTGCATGGTCCAGGCCATGGAGCGCCCCTGCCCCGGGCGCGGCGCGAAGGGCGCCAGGCGCAGGCGCCCCGGCGTCTTCGGCGGGTACAGGGTGGTGACCCCCGCCACCGCCCGGGCCGCGCTCGGGTCGAGGCGCAGGGTGTCCGGCAGCAGGCGCTGGGCCTCGTTGTCGCCGGGGCGCAGGTTGCCGTCGTCGTCGGCGAAGGCCCGCACCAGGTACGGGCCCCCCGGGACGGGCAGCCAGTCGAAGGTGTAGGCGCCGGTGCGATCGGTGACGGTGCGCCGCAACAGCGGCTGCTCGAAGTACTCGAGGGTGTCCGGGGGCACGGCGAAGAGCTCGAGCACGCCGTTGGAGACCGCGCTGTCGGCCATGACGAGCACGCCGGAGATGCGTCCGCCCGGGATGCTGTCGCCCGTCGCGATGGGATAGCGCCGGCTGCGCCGGTTGGCGACCTTGTGGGCGTCCTTCATGCCGCCGGCCACCTCGACCACGATCACCGTGTCGGGCGGCAGGGGCTCCTCGAGCCGGATCTCGGCCCGGGTGGCGCCGTGCCATTTCGTGGAGCGGATGCGCTGGTCCGGGAAGAAGTGCAGCCAGGTGACGGCGTCGACCCGGTCCATCTTCTCCGAGAACGTCAGGTTGAGCTCCGAGATCCCGCCCAGTCCCGTCGCCGCCGAATCGGGGATCATGAACTCGAGGTGGGGCCGGACCTTGTCCTCGGGGCCGCCCGGCGGCGGCTCGACGACGGCGCAGGCGTTCAGCAGCAGCGCCACCGCCCAGACGCCGGCCACCGCACCCGCGGCCCGGAACGGGATCCGGGCCGCGGCGCGGCGGACGGGCGGCTGGTTGCGGTGCGTGCCGATGGCGGTCTCCTACCTGATGAGGCCGGCCAGGATGGCGCGCTGGGCGTGCATCCGGTTCTCGGCCTCGTCGAAGACGACCGAGTGCGGGCCGTCCATGACCTCGTCGGTGATCTCCTCGCCCCGGTGCGCCGGCAGGCAGTGCAGCACGATGTGCTTCTCGTCGGCGGCCGCGAGCAGTTCGCTGCTGATCTGGAAGGGCGCGAAGTCCTTGCGGCGCTGCACCGCCTCCTCCTCCTGCCCCATGCTGTAGAAGGCGTCGCTGTAGATGACGTGGGCGCCCTCCACGGCCTCCTGCGGATCGTGGGTGATCATGAACGAGGCGCCGGCCGCCTCGGCCTTCCGCACGATCCCCTCGTCCGGCAGGTACCCCTCGGGGCAGGCCAGGATGAAGTTGAAGGGGAAGACGATCGACGCGTTCAACCAGCTGTTGGCGAGGTTGTTCCCGTCGCCGACCATGACCACGTTCCTGCCCTCGATGGTGCCGAGGTGCTCCTCGATGGTCATGATGTCGGCCATGACCTGGCAGGGGTGGCTCAGGTTGGTCAGGCCGTTGATCACCGGCACGGTGGCGTGACGCGCCAGGTCGACGACTTCCTGGTGGTCGAACCAGCGGATCATGATGCCGTCCACGAAGCGGCTCAGCACCTCGGCGACGTCGTGCACCGACTCGCGCGTGCCCATGCCGATCTCCTTGTCGGTGATGAACAGGGTGTTGCCGCCGAGCTGCCGGAAGCCGACCTCGAAGCTGATCCGGGTGCGCAGGCTGGGCTTGGCGAAGACGCAGGCCAGGGTGCGGTTCGGATGGCTGTGGGGCAGCTGGTGGCTGCGCGCGAGGGGCTTCTGCTCCCGGGCCAGGTCCAGGATGCCCCGCAGTTCGGCGAGACTGAAGTCGTCGATCGCCAGGAAATCCTTCTTCGAAAGCACGGCGGTCCTCCACGGAAAAGGGGTGTGCCGATACGGGGCCCGCCGGGGCGGGTCCGGGTCGTTGTGCCCCGCAAAAGTAAAGCATCCGGCGCGGGAGTCCACCCCGAAACTCGGCTTCAGCGGCCCACCGGAAAGAAGATGTAGGGCTGGCTCATGCGGGCGAACCAGTGGTCGTCCGGCTGCAGGGCGATCCGGGTGCCGAACAGGGCGTTGAAGAGCACCGGGAAGGTGTTCACCGCCGTCATGCCCTCGTACAGCCCCACCTCGGTGCCCGCCGGCACGAACCAGGCGTTGAAGATGCCGAAGCGCTCGTCGTGGTCGGTCTCCAGGGGCTGCTCCCACCGGAGGCCCGAGCCCGGGCCGTGGTCGCCCTGCACGATGATCACGTGCTCGCGCGTGGTGTCGGCGGTGATGGCGTCGATGGCGCCGGCCAGGCGGTGCATGACCCAGACGGCCTGGTCGGCGTAGCGGCGCCGGTAGGAGGTGTCGTCGGGGCCGTGCAGGTTCAGCCAGTGGTCGCCGTCGGCGAACGCGAACGGGCTGCGCGAGGGCGCCGGCCCACCCTGCCGGTCGAAGACGAACGGCGGGTGGGGCGCGAGGATGTGGGCGAAGACGAAGGCGGGCGTGTCCGTGGCCAGGCCCTGCCGGGCCTGCGGGAGGTCGTCGAAGATGAAGTCCAGGCGGCCGCGACGCAGGGCGAAGGAGACGTCGGCGGGGCCCCGGCCCAGGAGCGGCAGCAGCAGGGGCAGGAAGCCGTCCTCGAGCAGGTAGTACTCCACGAAGGTCGGGTTCAGCAGCGGGCGCCGCCGGGCGTCGGCACCGTCTAGGCGGGTCAGCGGATAGCCGGAGGGATAGGTCACGACCGCATAGCCCACGTCCTGCAGGGCGCGCACGGCCCGCGAGCCCGCGATGAGGTCGGCCAGGGCATGCCGGTCGCGCGACTCGGGCGCCGGAATCTCCAGGAGGTCGTCGAGCAGGCCCAGGTTGAGGGTCGCGGCCGTGGAGAGCGCCGTCTGGGGGTAGTTGGCGGTGCTGTGGCGGAGCACCGTGAATCCGCGCCGCGCCAGGGGCAGGCTGTACTCGGACGGCCGCACGGGGAAGTTCTCCTCGACGAACGCCGGTTGGCCCAGGCCGTCGACGAGGAGGAAATAGATGTCGGGCCGCCGCTCCACCGCCGCGGCCTCGGGCATGGGCACGTCGGCCGCGAAGAGGTCACTCGTTTCCGGCGGCGTGTCGCGGCGCGCCGCCAGGCCCGCCCCCACCAGCGGCAGGAGCACGAGCACCAGGACGGCCGCGTCGAGGGGACGCACCGCGAGGCGGGGCCAGGCGGCCGGCCGTCGGCGCAGCAGGACACCCAGCACGACGGCGGCGACCAGCGCCAGCAGGCTTACCCAGGGCCCCATGTCGGCCCCCTCGAAGATCACCGCCAGCAGCGGCGCGGTGACCGCGGCGGCGGTGGGCGTGTCGCGCCACGCCAGCCGGCCGAGCGCCAGCACCAGGGCCACGACCACCCAGCCGAGCAGGGCGGGCCGCACGAGATCGCCGAAGGGCACGATGCGGAAGTTGGCCTCGTAGAAGTGCACCGCCGGCAGCAGGGCCAGCAGGAACGGGTACAGGACCGCACCGGACGGGAGCCGCAGGCCGCGCGCCACGGCTACAGGATGTACCGGGACAGGTCCTCGTCCCGGATGATCGCGGCCAGGCGCTCGTTGACGAAGGCCCTGTCCACGGTGAAGGAGGTCCGCGCCGGGTCGGGCACGTCGAACATGAGATCGTCCAGCAGCTGGGCCATGATGGTCTGCAGCCGCCGGGCGCCGATGTTCTCCAGGCGCTTGTTCAGTTCGGCGGCGAGATGGGCCAGCTCGGCCAGGGCGTCGTCGGTGAAGGTCACGTCGCAGCCGTCGACTCCCAGCAGGGCCTCGTACTGGCGGATCAGGCTGCCTTCGGTGTCGCGCAGGATGCGCACGAAATCGTCCTCGCTGAGGCTCTGCAGCTCGACGCGGATCGGGAAACGGCCCTGCAGCTCGGGGATCAGGTCGCTCGGTTTGCTCATGTGGAAGGCGCCGGCGGCCAGGAAGAGGACGTGGTCGGTCTTCACCGGCCCGTACTTGGTGCTGACAGCCGCCCCCTCGACGATGGGCAGCAGGTCGCGCTGGACGCCCTCGCGGCTGACGTCGGGCCCGCCGCCTCCCCCGCCCCGGCCCCCGGCGATCTTGTCGATCTCGTCGAGGAAGACGATGCCGCCGTTCTCCACCAGCTCGATGGCCTCGGCGACGATCTGGTCCATGTCCAGTCGCGACTCGGCCTCCTGCTCGCGCAGATGCCGGCGGGCCTTGGCCACCGACATCTTCTTCTCGGTGCGCTCCTTGGGGAACATGTTCTTCAGGCTTTCGCCGAAGGAGGCGTCGAACTCCTCGCCCGCGGAGGTGAAGATGTTGGCGATGGGGACCTTGGATGTCTCGGTGGTCACCGAGACGTCCTTGTCGTCGAGCACGCCCTCGCGCAGCTGCTTGCGGATCTTCTCCCGGCTGCGCTCCCAGCGCGCGAGGCGCTCCGGATCGTCGCTCATGCCCGCCAGGGGCGGGAAGAGGCTGTCCACGAGACGGTTCTCCACCGCGGCGTCGATGTCGCCGGTGAACCGTTCCTCGGCCCGTCGCCGCACCAGGGCGATGGCGTTCTCCACCAGGTCGCGCACCATGGCGTCGACATCGCGGCCCACGTAGCCCTTCTCGGTGAACTTGGTGGCTTCGACCTTGAGGAACGGCAGATCGGCCAGCTGCGACAGGCGGCGCGCGATCTCGGTCTTCCCCACGCCGGTCGGGCCGATGAGGATGATGTTGTTGGGCACGACCTCGCGGCGCATTTCGTCGGGCAGCTGCATGCGGCGCCAGCGGTTGCGCAGGGCGATGGCGACGGCCTTCTTGGCCTCGTCCTGGCCGATGATGTAGCGGTCGAGCATGGCGACGATCTCGGCGCACGACCACATGGTCTCGGTGTGGAGCTGCTTGATCTCCATCAGGCGTCCTCTCCGGCCTCGCCCAGTTCGAGCACCGTGATGTTCGTGTTGGTGTAGATGCAGATGCCGCCGGCGATCTCGAGGCCGCGGCGGCAGATGGTCGGAGCGTCCAGCTCGGAGTGGGCCACGAGGGCGCGCGCCGCGGCGAGGGCGTAGGGCCCGCCGGAGCCGATGGCCGTCACCTCGTCGTCGCTCCGGATGACGTCGCCGTTGCCCGAGACCACGAAGATGTCGTCCTTGTCCATGACCACCATCATGGCCTCGAGGCGCCGCAGGATGCGGTCGCTGCGCCACTCGCGGGCCATCTCGACGGTGGCCCGCTTGAGGTGTCCGCGGTAGCGCTCGAGGTGGCCCTCGAACTTCTCGAAGAGGCTGAAGGCGTCGGCCGCACCGCCGGCGAAGCCGGCCAGCACCTGGCCGCCGAAGATGCGCCGCACCTTCACCGCCCCGTGCTTGACCGCCGTGTGGCCCAGGGTCACCTGGCCGTCGCTGCCGATGGCGCCGCGGCCGTCCTTGAGGACCGCCAGCACGGTCGTCGCTCTGAGTCTCATGATCGGTTCTCCCTCAGGTCCGGGGATCGTCATCGGGCTCGCGGCCGGGAGGCGCTTCCGCGCTTCGCCGTCCGGCCCGCGGGTGGGCCGCGTCGAAAACCTCGCGCAGCCGCCCGCGACCCAGGTGGGTATACACCTGGGTGGTCGAAAGATTCTGGTGACCGAGCAGTTCCTGCACCACCCGGATGCCCGCCCCCCCGTCGAGCAGGTGCGTGGCGAAGCTGTGCCGCAGCGTGTGCGGCGAAACGCCCGCGGTGCCGGCCAGTTCCGTGGCGTAGCGGGACACCCGGTCCTGGACCGTGCGCCGCGCGATGCGGCGGCCGGGCCGGCCCTCGAAGACGGGCAGCCGGGCCGCGTCGCCGCGCACGGCGCCGTCGCGCACGTCGCGCCAGGTGCCCGGGTCGAGCCGCTCGGCCAGGTGCGCGGACAGGGCCCGCTCCGCGCAGCCGCCCAGGGGGAGCACGCGCTCCTTGTTCCCCTTGCCCAGGACCTTCACCCGCCCGCCGGGAAAGTCGAGGTCGCCGAGGTCCAGGCCCGTCAGCTCGGCGAGCCGCAGACCCAGGCCGTAGATGAGTTCGAGGATGGCCCGGTCGCGCCGGCCCCGGGCCGTGGCGGGATCCGGGCTCTCGATGAGCGCCGTGGCCAGTTCCACGTTCAGGTCGCGCGGCAGGCGCCGCTCGCGGCCGCCGCGGCCGGTGCCGAGGTTGCCGGGCACCTTCTCCAGCACGCCGGTGGTCTGGAGCCAGCGGTAGAACGCGCGGATGCCGGCGAGGTTGCGGTCGACGGTGGTCAGCCGCCGCTCGGCCCGGCGCATCTGGGCCAGGTGCCCGCGGATCAGGGCCCGCTGGCCCGCCAGGCGCGACCACTGGGCCGCCTCCGGCGGGTCGGCCAGCACCCCGAAGGCCACCGCCGTGGCCAGGAAGGCCCGCACGTCGCGGCCGTAGGCCTCGACCGTGCGCGGGCTCATGCCGCGCTCGTGCCGCAGGTAGGCCAGGAAGGGCTGCAGGGGATCCGGTCGGTTGTGGGGCTGGTCCGCCGCCATGTCGGCCACTTTCGGAAGGGACGTCCGTGTCCTCGGCTCCCCGCGAAGTTACCACCGCGGGCCGGACGCGGCAAGGCGGTCCGGCTCAGCCGCCGAGCAGCCGACCCACCGGCGGTTCGTCGCGCCAGGCGGCCAGGGCGTCGCGGGCGCGGGCGGCCTTGGCCAGCTTGCGGTCGCGTTTGCCGCGGACGGGCTCGGCGAGGTCGGGCACGATGCCGAAGTTGGCGTTCATGGGCGACAGGCGGGCGGTGGTGGTGTCGAAGAGGAAGCCGTGCAGGAGCGCACCGAGCATGCTCGCCGCGGGCAGGGCGGGCAGCGTCACGCCGGCCAGGCGCGCGGCGGCCTGCCACGCGGTGTGCAGGCCCGAGGCGATCGACTCGACGTAGCCCTCGACGCCCGTGATCTGGCCGGCGACGAAGACGTCGCGCCGCCCCACGAGGCTGAAGTCGTCCGCGCAGCAGCGCGGCGTGTCGAGGAAGAAGTTGCGATGCAGCTGTCCGTAGCGGACGAACTCGGCGTCGGCCAGACCGGGGATCCGGCGGAAGACGCGCTTCTGCTCGGGGAACTTCAGGCGGGTCTGGAAACCGACCAGGCCGTACAGCGTGCCCTCCACGTTCTCCTGCCGCAGCTGCACCACGGCGTGGGGCCGGCGGCCGGTGCGGGGATCGATCAGGCCCACCGGGCGCAGCGGACCGAAGGCCATGCTCTGGGGCCCGGAAGCGGCGATCTCCTCGATGGGCTGGCACCCGTCGAAGAGGAATGCCCGGTCGAAGTCGTGCACCGCGGCCTTCTCGGCGGCCAGCAGGTCGGCGTGCAGCGCTTCGTAGGCGGCGCGGTCCAGGGGCGCGTTGAGGTAGTCGTCCTCCCCCTTGCCGTAGCGGGCGGCGCGGTACAGGATGTCCAGGTCGAGGGACTCGGCCGTCACCGTCGGGGCGATGGCGTCGAAGAAGTGCAGGCCGGGACGCCCGGTGATTTCCCCCAGCGCGGCGACCAGGTCGTCCGAGGTGAGGGGGCCGGTGGCGACGAGCCAGAGATGGTCGGGGCGGGGCGTGAGCTCCGTGGTCTCGCGGCGCGAGACGGTGACGAGGGGTTCGCCGGCCAGGGCGTCGGCCACCGCCGCCGAGAACAGCGCCTTGTCCACGGCGAGGGCGCTGCCGGCGGGCACGGCGCAGGTGCGGGCCAGGGCCAGCAGGCGGCAGCCGAGCAGGTCGAGCTCGTCCTTCAACAGCCCCGACGCGGTGCCCGGGGCCGTGCTCTTCAGGGAGTTGCTGCAGACGATCTGGGCGAGGGCGTCGCCGTCGTGGGCCGGGGTCGGGCGCGCGGGCCGCATCTCGACCAGTTCGACCGGAACCCCGAGCCGGGCCAACTGCAGGGCCGCCTCGCAGCCGGCCAGGCCGCCCCCCACGACCGTCACGCGGGGCGTCGGGCCCGTCATGCGTCGCCGGAAGGCGCGGGATCGCCGGAGGCCCCGCCGGAAGACCGGCCGGACGTCTTCTTCGCCACCTTCTTCTTCGTCGTGGCCTTCTGGGTCGTCTTCTTCTCGGCGGTCTTCTTCTTGGCGGTCGCCTTCTTCCCGGCGGCCTTCTTCTTCGTGGCCGGCTTCTTGGCCGTCTTCCTGGACGTCTTCTTGCCGACGGCCTTCTTCTTCCCCGCCTTGCGCCGCGAGGGGCCACGTGCCGCGGCCTCCTTGAGCAGGGTCAACGCCTCCTCGAGGGTGACCTCCTCGGGATCGCGGTCGCGGCCGATGGTGGCGTTCACGGTGCCGTCCGACACGTAGGGGCCGTAGCGGCCCTTGTACACGGCGAGGGGCTCGCCCGTCTCCGGGTGGGCGCCGAGGTCCTTCAGCACCGGCTTGCGGTTCTTGTTCCGGATGCGGTCGAGGGCCTCCGCGAGGCCGATGCTGAACAGCGTGTCGATGTTCTCGACGCTGGCGTAGGTGGGCGGGCAGTGGACGTACGGGCCGTAGGGGCCGAGACCGGCCTTCACCTTCTTGCCCGACTCGGGGTCGACGCCGATCTCCCGCGGCAGGGTGAGCAGGCGCAGGGCATAGTCGAGGTCGATGGTCGTCGGATCGGTTTTGCGCCCGAGGCCGATGCGCTTGGGCTTCTTGTCGCCGTCCTGCTCGCCGAGCTGCAGATAGGGCCCGTAGGGACCGCTCAGGGCGTAGATGTTCTGTCCCGTCTCAGGGTGCCGCCCGATGGGCTCGCGCGACTTGTCGCGCAGGGTGATCAGTTCGAGCGCCTTCTCGGGGGTCAACTCGTCGACGAGCATGTCGACCGGCACCGTGGCCCGGCGGTCGTCGACGCCTTCGACCTGCACGGAGACGTAGTTGCGCCCGATGCGCAGCACGATCGGATGGCCGGTCTGCGGATCGGCCCCCACCTCGATGCGGGGGAAGTCGATCTTCTCGAGCTCGGCCGCGATGTCCTGCTCGAGTCCCGGCTCCGCGCCGCCGCCGCGGTAGAAGCGGTCCAGGAACGAGACCCAGTCCACGTCGCCGGCGGCGATGCGATCGAGGTCCTCCTCCATGTTCGCGGTGAACTTGAGGTCGACGTACTTGTTGAAGTGCTCGCGCAGGAGATGGGTCACGGCGATGCCGATGTAGGACGGCAGCAGCGCGCTGCCCTTCTTCTCCACGTAGCCGCGCGACTGGATCGTGGCGATGACCGAGGCGTAGGTCGACGGCCGGCCGATCCCCTCCTCCTCGAGCTTCTTGATCAGGCTGGCCTCGGTGTAGCGCGCCGGCGGCTGGGTCTCGTGGGCCTGCGGCTCGACGCTCACCACGGCGACGTGGGGATCGGCGGTGTCCTCGGGCCCGCCGATGAGCATGCCTTCGGACAGATCGGGAAGCAGCGAATCGCGGTCGCGATCGCCGTACACCCGCAGGAAGCCGGGGAACCGCACCACCGAACCGTTGGCGCGGAACACGAGTTCACGCGTGGCGCCGGCCGCATCCGGGACCTCGGTCGCGAGGTCGACGGCGGTCTTGTCGAGCTTGGCGTTGGCCATCTGGCTGGCGACGGCCCGGTTCCAGATCAGGGTGTAGACCGCGAGTTCGTCCCCGTCCAGGCGTCCCTTGACCTTCTCCGGGGTGCGGTTCACGTCGGTGGGCCGGATGGCCTCGTGGGCCTCCTGGGCGCCCTTGCTCTTGGTCTTGTAGCGGCGTGGGCCCTCGGTGTAGGTCTCGCCGAAGGCGTCGCGCACGTGGACCTCGGTCTCGGCCAGGAACTTCTCGCTGAGGGTGAGCGAGTCGGTCCGCATGTAGGTGATCAGGCCCTCGCGGAAGCCGCCGATGCCCTCGTACAGCCGCTGGGCGATGCGCATCACCCGCTGGGGCGTCATGCGCAGACGCCCGCTGGCCGCCTGCTGCAGGGTCGAGGTGGTGAACGGGGGCGACGGCCGCTGGGTGGTCTCCTTGCGCGTCACGGCGGCCACCCGCCACGGCACGTGCGCGGCGGCCGCGGCGGCGAAGGTCGCGGCCTCCGCGTCGCCCAGGTGGTGGCGGCGGTCGGCGTTGCGCAGCTCGCCCGTGTCCGGATCGAAGTCCTTGCTGCCGGCCAGCTTCACGCCGTCGATCTCGCCGAGACGGGCCGTGAAGTCCGTTTCACCGCTGCGCAGCAGGGCCTCGATGTCGCAGTACTTGCTGACGCGGAAGGCCTGGCGCTCCTCCTCCTTCTCCACCACCAGCCGCACCGCCACGCTCTGGACGCGCCCGGCCGAGAGCTTCGTGCGGACCTTCTTCCAGAGCACCGGCGAGAGGCTGTAGCCGTAGAGCCGGTCGAGGATGCGGCGGCCCTCCTGGGCCCGCACCAACTGCATGTCGACGTCGCGCGGGTTGTCCAGGGCCTCCTGGATGGCGCCGCGGGTGATCTCGTGGAAGGTGATGCGCCGCACCGGCACCTGCGGCTGCAGCACCTCGAGCAGGTGCCAGCTGATGGCCTCGCCCTCGCGGTCCTCATCGGTGGCGAGCAGGATCTCGTCCGCCGACTTCATGAGCTTCTTCAGTTCGGCGACCTGCTTGCGGCTGTCGCTCGAGACGACATAGATCGGCGCGTAGCCATCGTCGGGATTCACGCCGAGGCGCGACCAGGGTTCCTTCTTCACCTTGGCCGGGATCTCCTTGGCCGATCCGGGGAGGTCGCGGATGTGGCCGTAGCTGGACGTGACGGTGTAGGAATCGTCCAGGAACCGGGAGATGGTGCGGGCCTTGGCGGGGGATTCGACGATGATCAGTTTCAAGTCCGATACCTTTCAAGCAAAACCCGGCAACCGGGAATCCGGCGGCCGGTTCGGGCGTGGCGTCCGCCGGCGGCGGCGGCGCTCAATGGATGTTCTCGTGGCCCTCGGAGGCGCCCCCGGTCATGCCCGGACGCCCCGGACGGAACAGCACCTGCTCGATGACGGGCTCGAGGTCGAACGTGTCCATGGGGCGGTAGGCCACGAAGGACGCGTAGGTGAGCAGGGCCTCGAGCTCACCCCGGTCGATCTGCCGGTCGTTGAGCAGCGAGACCAGGTAGCCCATGGCCGCCGGCGTCAGGTAGCGCGCGTCGTCCGGGCCGAAGAAGCGGAAGGCCTTGGCCGAGGGCGCGTCGGGCGCGGGATCGCCGGACCAGCCGTCGCGATCGCCGGGCAGAACCTGCCCTTCCAGCCAGGCGAGCAGTTCGTGGACGTCGTCCTCCTGCAGGCCGGCCGCGAGGACCTTGTCCTGGAAGGCGCCATAGGACGCGGGCACGCCGTCCCCCGCCAGCGCCTCGAGCAGCGTGACGAGCAGGTGCCTGATCTTGTCGTGGTCGTGGTCCATGGCGTCCGAATCTTCCGGGATGATGCGCCGGTCCCGGGGTGATCCCGGTGCGCGCTCAAACTAGCACGGCCCCCCGCGCCAGGCAAGGGCACCGCCGGTTCAGCCCTCCTGGCCGCAGCACTTCTTGAACTTGCGGCCGCTGCCGCAGGGGCAGGGATCGTTGCGCCCCACCTTGGGTTCCGCGCGCTCCTGGGGCCGCCGGGCGGGGGCGTCCGGGGCGTTGGTCTGGCCCTGGGCCGCCGGGCCCTGCTCGTAGGCCGAGACCTCCTGGTGGCGCGTCTGCATCTCCTCGACGGCCGGAGCGCGCTGCTCCGGCGGCGGGGCCAGCTCGGCCCGGAAGAAGAGGTTCACGGCCGACTTCTCGATGTTCTCCATCAGGGCCTCGAACATGCGGAAGCTCTCGGCCTTGTACTCGACGAGCGGATCACGCTGGCCGTAGGAGCGCAGCCCGATGCCGCTGCGCAGCATGACCAGTTCGTTGAGGTGGTCGCGCCAGTGGTCGTCCAGCACCTGGATCAGCACGAACTTCGCCAGCTGCCCGCTCAGGTCGGTGCCCAGGCGGGTCTCCTTGGCGGCGAACTTCTCCAGGGCGAACTCGGTGAGCTTCTCCTCGAGGGTCTCGAAACCCATCTCCAGATGCTCCCGCTCGTCGAGGGGAAGCGGCGCGAGCACGAGCCCCTGGTACTGGCGCGCGAGGGCGTCCATGTCCCAGAAGTCGGGCGCGTCGGTGCGGTTGGCGCACTCGCCGACGAGGGTCTGCACGGCGCCCGCCACGAAATCGCGGAACTGCTCGCCGAGCTCCTCGCCCATCAGGGCGGCGCGGCGCATGTCGTAGACGACCTCGCGCTGCTTGTTGACCACGTCGTCGTACTCGAGCAGGTGTTTGCGGATCTCGTAGTTCTGGGTCTCGACCCGCACCTGGGCCTTCTCGATGGCCTTGGTCACCATCGAGTGCGTGATGACCTCGCCCTCCTCCACGCCCAGCCGGTCCATCACCTTGATGATGCGGTCGGGACTGAACAGGCGCATGAGATCGTCCTCGAGGGACAGGAAGAAGATCGAGGTGCCGGGATCGCCCTGGCGGCCGGCGCGGCCACGCAGCTGGCGGTCGATGCGCCGGCTCTCGTGGCGCTCGGTGCCGACGATCTGGAGGCCCGTGCTCTGCCCCTCGTAATCGGAAGGGTCGAGGTCGGGGTCTTCGGCCCAGCGCGCGGGGAGCTCCTTCACCTCGGGCGCCAGCTTGATATCGGTGCCGCGGCCGGCCATGTTCGTGGCGATGGTCACCGCGCCGACGCGGCCGGCGTCGGCCACGATCTCGGCCTCCAGCTTGTGCTGCTTGGCGTTCAGCACGTTGTGGTTGATGCCGGCCAGCTTGAACATGCGGCTGAGCAGCTCGCTCACCTCGACGGTGGTCGTGCCCACGAGCACCGGCAGGCCGAGCCTGTGCATCCGGATCACCTCGTCCCGGATCGCCTTGTACTTCTCCTTCTTCGTCTTGTAGATGAGGTCGTCCTGGTCGTGCCGGGCGATGGGCCGGTTGGTGGGGATCACCACCACGTCGAGCTCGTAGATGCCGTTGAACTCGGCCTCCTCGGTCTCGGCGGTGCCCGTCATGCCGGCGAGCTTCTCGTACTTGCGGAAGAAGTTCTGCACCGTGACGGTGGCCAGGGTCTGGGTCTCCTTCTGGACCGTGACCCCTTCCTTGGCCTCGAGGGCCTGGTGCAGGCCGTCGCTGAAGCGCCGGCCGGGCTGCAGGCGGCCGGTGAAGGTGTCGACGATGACGACCTTGCCCTCCTGCAGCACGTACTCGACGTCCTTCTCGTACAGGGTGTAGGCCCGCAGCAGCTGGTCGACGTTGCTGATGCGCTCGTTCTTCTGGGCGTAGGCCTGCTCGAGGGCGGCGAGCTGCTTCGCCTTGGCGCCGGCGTCGAGGTCGGGATCGGCATCGATGGCCCCGGCGCCCTCGGCCAGGTCCGGCAGGACGAAGAAGTCGGGCTCGGCCTGGGCGAAGACCTCCCGTCCCTTCTCGGTCATGTCGACCTGGTTGTTCTTCTCCTCGACCACGTAGAGCAGGTCGGCGTCGGCCTCCCACATGGCCTTGTCGCGCATGTAGGCCTCGTGGGTCTTCTGGACGCGCTCGAGGACGCCCGGGATCTGGGCCAGCTTGCGGAAACGCGGGTTCTTCGGACCGCCGCGGCTGATGCGCAGCAGCTTCAGGGCCGTCTCGTCGTCGATGGCCACGTCGTCGCCCTGCAGGGCGGGCCGCAGGGCCCGTTCGGCGTCGCTCAGCCAGTCGTTGACCATCTTCATCTGCTGGCGCACGAGGTTGTTCACCCGCGGGTTCAGCTCGGTGAACTGGTGGGTCGACTTGTCCACGGCGCCGGAGATGATCAGGGGGGTGCGGGCCTCGTCGATGAGCACCGAGTCGACCTCGTCGACGATGGCGAAGTGGAACTCGCGGTGCACGAGGTGCTCGGCGTGCACGACCATGTTGTCGCGCAGGTAGTCGAAGCCGAATTCGTTGTTGGTGCCGTAGGTCACGTCGCAGGCGTAGGCCGCGCGCCGCTCCTCGGGCGTCATCTGGCCGAGGATGTAGCCCACCGAGCAGCCGAGGAACTCGAGCACGCCGCCCATCCACTGGGCGTCGCGCTTGGCCAGGTAGTCGTTCACCGTGACGAGGTGGGCGCCCTTGCCGGGGATGCTGTTCAGGTACAGGGGCGCGATGGCGACGAGGGTCTTGCCCTCGCCCGTGGCCATCTCGGCGATCTTGCCCTGGTGCAGCACGATGCCGCCCATGAGCTGCACGTCGTAGGGCACCATGTCCCAGGTCATCTCCTGGCCCCAGACGAGCCAGGTCTCGCGGCGCTCGGCGAGGCGGCGACAACCTTCCCACACGACGCCGTAGGCCTCGGGCAGCAGGTCGTCGAGGCTCTCGCCGTCGGCGTGACGGCGCACGAATTCCGCACGCTTCGCACGGAGCTCGTCGTCACTCAGGTTCTCGTAGTCGCCCCGCCGCGCCTTGATGGCGTCGACGAGGGGCTGCAGGCGGGCCACGTCGCGGTTCTTCTTCCCGAAGACCTTCTCGATGATCCCCATGAGGCCACCGGCCATGGGTGTGCTCCTATTCGTTGTTTCCGGCTTGCGGGTCCAGCCCGTAATTCGCGCCGATGATTGCACTGTAGATCTCGCGGTCGATCAACACCTTTTCCACGTAGCGCCGCGTCTCCGGGTAGCCGATCCAGGCCAGGTAGATGTCGGCCGGCGCGTCGCCGCCGAGCTGGCGGTCCCAGCGGTCCGCGGCTTCGGGGCCGGCGTTGTAGGCGGCGAGCACCCGGTAGGCGTCGCCGGCGTACCGCCGCCG
>JAGRNP010000025.1:0-32031 GCA_020440705.1 bacterium
TCGATGAAGCTATGCCAGTTTATAGACAAAAACAAGCACGCTATCTCTCGAACGCGACGGGGAGTCTACATTGCTGGAGTAAGGCGGCATATGGAGGCGCTTGCTGACCAACTGGATGCAACTGCTCTGAGTCGATTGGCATGGCTGTTTCTTCAGGAAGAGAATCAGGAGAAAGCACTTAAGTATGCCCGAATGGGGATGGAGAGAGATCCGATGCACGAACATTGCTTGCGGATTCTCGAGCGACTTGACGGCGGAGTTGCTTAGTTTTTTAGGAGAGCCCGCATCGAGGGCAAAGCTAAGTGGAAAGCGCTTTAACCTGACAAAGCAGTCTGTAGCGCCTCTGGTATGACTAGTTCCGCGCCGGCCAGATTTGCCGATGAAGCACAGAGTAAACCGGCCGATGAGGCAACAACATGCGAATTCACATCCTGATCACAGCCCTCCTCGCCACCCTGACCTGCTCCCCCACGCTCACCACCGCCGGCGTCGCCCTCGAATACACCGGCGGCCTCGCCGTCCCTGTCGGCGAGCTCAATGGTTTCTACAACCCGGGGATCTCCTTCGGCGCGTCCATGGTCGTCGCCCTCGTCCCCCATCTCGACATCGCGGCCAGTGCGGGGTACGGCAAGGTCGTGCTGAGCGAGGAGGCGGTGCAGGAGCATCTGCACATCTCCGACTACCAGCTGGCTTCCGGCGGCGACGTGTCCGCGCAGAGCATCGGTGCGGAGTTGAGATTGTCGTTCGGGGCTCCCGGCGAGTTCCAGTTCTGGGGGCTGGGCGGGCTCGGGCACTACCGGGTCCGGATCTCCGACCGCACCGAGATCATCGGGGGCGATCGGATGACCTACAACTTCCCGGACGAGAACCAGCTCGGCTCGGTCCTGGGCGCGGGGTTCACGTATCCGGCTCTCGAGGGGCTGGAACTCGGCGCCGAGGTCCGGGCCCACATGTTCTCCCTCGAGAACGAGTTGCGCGTCAACCGGGTCGACGAGTCGCGGACCATGCTGACCATCCGGTTCATGGTGCGGACGCCGCTGTAGGACTGGGTCCCGAGTCCGGGGGAGGTCGATGCGACACCCGCAAGAGGCCCTCCCCTAGTCGTTGTCGTTGATCACCCCGTTGGCCTGCGCCGGCGTCCCCACCCGGGCGTTCGTCGGGTTCGCTGCCACCCGCACCACGAACTGCTCGGTGTTCTCGAAGATCGCGTCGTCGATGGTCGACACGGTGATCGTGGTGTCGGCGGTGCCCGGCATCATCGAGAAGGGGCCGGTGCTCGAGGGCACGAAGTCGGCCGCGCCCTGGGTCGAGCCGTCGCTGAAGACCAGGTCGAAGAAGACCGGCACGATGGTCGGCGGGTCCAGGTGGATGGTGAACTGCATGTCCTGGCCCTCGGTCGCGGTGTCGCCGGCGGGGATGGTCAGCAGGGGCTGGTCGCCGTCCTGCACGAAGCCCGTGGCGGTGGCGGGCGCGCCGATGGCGCCGTTCACCGGGGAGATCAACGTGATCGTGAAGTCCTCGACGGCCAGCTCGGGGCCGTCCAGGGCCGTCGTCGGCACCGAAACCACCGTGCTCGAGGCGCCGGCGGGGATCGTGAACGGCCCGGTGCCCGTGTCGACGTAGTCGATGCCCGCGCCGGCGGCGGTGCCGTCGCTGAAGGCCACCTGGAACTGCACGTCGGCCTCGCTGGTCCAGGCCAGTTGCACCGTGAACGCCACCGCGTCGCCCTCGAGGGCCGTTGCGTCGCCGGCCAGGTAGAGCGGCGACGGGTCGGTGTCGGTGATCTGGCCCGTGGCGCTGTTGAAGGCGCCCAGGGTGGCGTTGACCGGGTTGATGACGGTGATCACGAAGTCCTCGACGGCGAGGTCGCCGCCGTCGCCGGCCACCGTGGGCGTCACCACCGCGAACGACGTGGCGCCGGCCGGGATCGTGAACGGGCCCGTGGCCGTGCTCACGATGTCGGTCAGCACGTTGGCGGTGCCGCTGGAGTACTGCACGCTGAAGGTGATGTCGGCGGTCGAGGCCGCGGTGAGCGACACGTCGAACACCAGGTTCGACCCCTCGGGACCCGTGTCGGGCGCGATGTTCAGGGCCGGGGCGTCGATGATCTGCATGTCGAGGGTTTCCACACCCAGGGCCACCCCCGCGCTCAGGATGCGCGCCTGCAGCGTCTCGACGGGCTCGCCGGCGAGCTGGTCGTCGAGGTAGGGCACGTCGAAGAAGAGTTCGGTGGTGAAGGGCGGCACCACGCCGCCGCCGGCCGCGGCGAAGGTGTAGTCGACGCCGGCGCCGCCGGAGTTGCCCTGGTCCAGGGCCAGCACGAAGCTGGTCGGGTCCTGGCGGGCGGTGGTCAGGAAGATGCGGAAGCGGTGCGTCGAGCCCTCGTTCTCGGCGAACACCGTCTGCCCCAGGTTGATCGACGGGAACTCGTTGTCCACCAGCAGGCAGAAGGGCGCCGAGCCGTCGTCGGCGATGCCGGCGTTGACCGGCGCCGTGAGCGAGAGCACGAAGGTCTCGTTGTCGTCGTCGTGGGCGTCGTCGAGGATCGGCACGTTGAAGGCCACGCCGGCGCTGCCCGCCGGCAGCACCACGGTGGCCGCGGTGGCGGTGTAGTCCACGTCGCCGGTGGCGGTCTGGTCGACGGTCGCGATGTGCACGGTCACGTCGGCCTGGCTGGTGACGGGGTTGCCCACGTCGTTCACCAGCGAGACGGTGAAGGCGGCCTGGGGGTCGACCTCGGTCACGGTCGCGTCGGTGACCACGATCTGCGGCTGGTCGGCGTCGGCCAGGGCGGCCAGGGCCTCCAGGCCCACGAACTCGGGCTCGGTGGCGGCGCTCACCCGTAGGCGGAAATACTCGACGGCGGCCTCGGCGGCGTTGTCCTGCATCAGGTCGACGCCGATCGAGTCGGCCGTCACGCCCGCGCGCAGGGTCCACGCCCGCGAGGTCTGGACGACGAAGTCGGGCCCCCCGCGCGCGTCTTCCTGGCCCAGGGCCGGCGCGATGCCGTCGCCGTCGACGGTGTTCAGGGTCAGCCCCACGTCGTGGTCGTAGGGGTGGGCCAGGCGCAGGCGGAACCACCCGCGCGAGGTGCCGTCGTTCATGGGCGCGGCGGTCAGGGTCACGGTCTGGGGGTCGTCGTCGGCGATGGTCAGGCTCGCCGTCACGCCGTCCCACGACGCGTTGCCCGACACGCCGGACAGCGTCGCGGTGAGCGTCTCGTCGGATTCGTGGAAGCCGTCGGGCACCACGGCCAGGGGCACGAAGCGCACCGTGCTGCCGGCGGGGATGCCGTACTCCTCGGCGAGGGCCGTGTAGTCGGCGCCCGCGGTGGCCGTGCCGTCGGCGGTCATCAGGGTGAAGACCACCGGCAGGGGCACGGCGAAGGGCAGGCTCACGCGGAAGCCGGCGCCGCCGGCGTCCTCGTCGGCCCCCACGCCCACCACGCTCAGGGTCACGCGGTCGTCGTCGACGATGGTCAGGTCGAGGCGGTTCGCCTCGCCCACCACCGCGTTGGCCACGGCGCTGATCAACACCTGGAAGTCCTCCGGATCCTCCATGAGCACGTCGTCCAGGGCCGCGATCGACACCGTCCGGCTCAGGGCGCCGCCGGGCGCGAACACCAGGTCGGTGTCCACGGCCACGAAGTCGGCCCCGCCGGTGGCGCCGTCGTCGCGGGTGGCCAGGTTCACCGTCACCGGCAGCACGCTCGAGCGGTCGAGGCTCACCACCACGTCGAGGCTGGTGGTGCCGGCCGACTCGACCAGGGTCGTGTTGCCGGGCACCGCGAGGGCCAGGCTCGCCGTGGGCGGCAGGGTGTCGTCGTAGAGCTGCACCGTCACCGCGGCGATGCCCGGGAAGGCGTCGTACACGGGGTCGGCCGAGGTGGCGGCGTGATCGAGGGTGAAGACCATGTTGTCGGCGTCGACCTGGTCGAGCTCGGCCCAGAGGCGGATCTCCTGCTCGGTGTTCCAGTCGGCCGGCGTGAAGACCAGGCTCACGGGGTCGACGTGGAACGACGGGTCGACCGGGCTCGCCGTCACGTCCACCGTCACGTCGGCCACCGGCTGCGAGAGCAGGCGCACGCGGTAGGTCTCGGCCACGGCGCCGCCCGTCGACTCGACCAGGGTCAGCGCGCTCTCGGACACGTGCACGCCCGCCGAGTCGTCGTCGACGATCACCACGGGCACCAGGCCGTCGCCGCCCTGGCCGTCGAAGTCCACGTCGCGCGAGACCACCGCCAGCGAGACGCTCGTGTATGCCGTCGCTTCGTCGATGCGGTCGTCCAGGGCGTGCACCGACACCGTGCGCGGCCGGGCCCAGTCGTCGTCGATGGGCACGATCACCACCGTGTCCGGCTCGGCCACGATCTGCGAGTCGTCGGCCGCCACCAGCACGCGCACCGTGTCGTCGGGCACCATCAGCAGGGACAGGCGGAAGGTGCGCGAGGCGCCGCCCTCGGCCAGCACCAGCGTGTCGGTGACCACCGCCAGGCGCTTCAGGCCGGGATCGTACAGGTCCCAGTCGTTGTCGGCGCGGTCGCAGGCCACGCCCAGCAGGCCCGCCAGGCCCAGGGCCAGCAGCAGCGGAATCAGGCGGTGTGCGCGGCGCGTCGTCATCTAGAACACCACCAGGCCCAGGGATGCGGTCGGCGCCAGACCCGACCAGAAGTCGTGCTGGTCGGTGTCGGCGGGGTAGTACACGGCGCCGGCCTCGAGCACGGCGCCCACCTCGAGCCCGCCGCCCGAGAGGAACATCTTGCGGAAATGCCCGCGCACGCCGACGCCGCGCAGGTGATAGGTGCGGTCGAGGTACTTCAGCACGTCGTGGCCGTCGTAGATGCCGCCGAGGCTGAGCACCGCCGCCACCCCGTAGTGGAGCACCTGCGACTGGCTCATGCGCGACAGGCCGTAGCTCACCTCCAGGCGGTGGAAGGTGACGTCGCCCGTGCGCCCGGGCGCCATGATCGACGCCGTCTCGTAGCGGTTCTGGCCGTAGCTGAGGGTGAGTTCGCGGCTGGTGACCCAGCCCTCGTCCCACACGTGGCGCTCGGGGTAGCCGTGGCGCCAGGTGAGGCCGAGCTGCCAGCCGGCGCTGGCGCCGATCACGCCCGCCTCGGGGTCCTCGCCGAAGCGGTCGCCGAGCTGGCCCACGATCTGGGCGGTGAAGAGCACGTCGGGGAACTTCAGCGGGTCGGGCTCCTCGATGGTGAAGGCGGCGCCGGCGCGCTCCTCCCAGACGGGGTTCAGGGTCACGTCGATGCGGAACTCCATGCGGCCCTGCGGGTCGCCCCGGAACTGGGGGTACACCAGGAACTTCTCGCAGTTGAGCACCTTGTCCCAGCCGCGGTCGTAGTCCTCGGGCACGAAGCGCCAGCCGCGGATCTCGTAGATCACGCGCACGTCCATGGTGTAGATCATCACCGTGTAGTCGCGGTCGGGCAGCAGGTCCTGGCTGTTGATGTTGAAGTGGCCGGGGAAGCCGCGGTCGATGTCGGCGTAGAGGCAGCCGTCGGCGTCGTCGAGGCAGAACTCGACCTCGCCGATGGGGATGAACTCGCCCTCGAGGTCCTGCACCGAGAACTGCAGGAAGCCCAGGCCGGGCCGCGCCGCCGCCGACCACGCCGGCAGGGCGGCAAGAAGTGCCGCGGCCAGGAAGATTCGGAATGTCGCGGCCGTCCCGGCGTGCCGGGCCGGACGGGGCAGTCTGGCGTGCATGGGGCCTCTCTCGGCGATTTCCGGTCGCTGGCGCCGCCCGGCGGCCTGTCCGGCGGGGGGCGCACGTCGGCGTATCGCAAGAGGCGTACCCCGGGCACGGGGAATCTTTAGGACAAGGAGAGGGGATGGCGGGAGCGTGGCGAGCGGGCGGCGGTCAGGGCATCTTTTCCGGCTTGCAGAGCCACTTCTTGTCGTTGGCGACCCGCCCGCAGTCCTTGCAGATGTATGTGGGCTCCTTGACGATCTCGATCAGCTTGTCGAGCTGCTTGACGTACTGGGCCTTGGTCCACTTGCAGATGGCTTTCGCCATGGTACCCCGCTTCCCGTCGGCGGCCCCGCGCCGCCGCCCGTTTCCCCGGATATCGGACCGGAGAACACCATGATTAATGTTTTGTAAATCCCCATCCGGGCAGCGCCCGAGCCCGACTCGCAGTATAGAATAGACGGGTTGGAATACCATGACCAGCGCCTATCGCCGGTCCCGGCCGCTGGGCGCAACGAATGCAGGTGCCATGAGCGAGAATGCCACTCCCGAAGCGGAAACGCCCCGCCCCGCGGCGCCGGTCGAGCCCCGCGACCGCTACCTGAACCGCGAGCTCGGCCTGCTCCAGTTCCAGTACCGGGTGCTCGAGGAGGTCATGGACCCGGCCAACCCCCTGCTCGAGCGGGTGAAGTTCCTCTCGATCCTGGGTTCGAACCTCGACGAGTTCTTCATGGTGCGCGTCGGCGGGCTGGTCATGCAGAAGCGGGCCGGCATCGTCGACTTCAGCATCGACGGCCAGGGCGCCGCCGAGCAGCTCGTCGCCATCCGCAAGGTGGCCTCCGACCTCATGGACCGCGCCCGCGACCACTGGCGCGACGTGCTGCAGCCCGCCCTCGCCGACGCGGGCATCCGCATCCTCGACTTCGCCGAGCTGAACGACAAGCAGGTGGGCCAGGTCGAGGCGTACTTCAAGCAGACCATCTTCCCGGTGCTCACGCCCCAGGCCGTCGACACCGGGCACCCCTTCCCCCACATCTCGAACCTGAGCCACAACCTGGCCGTGATCGTGCGCGACGAGGACGGCGAGGAGCGCTTCGCCCGCATCAAGCTGCCCTCGACCCTGCCCCTGCTCGTGCCCATCAAGCGCTCGAGCGGCGGCGAGCGGCGCGACGGCACCGTGCCCCACAACCACTGGTTCGTCTGGCTCGACCAGGTCATCGCCAACTACCTCGACGAGCTCTTTCCCGGCATGACCATCGTGCGCAGCCACGGCTTCCGCGTCACGCGCAACGCCGACATCGCCCTGCAGGACCTCGAGGCCACCGACCTGCAGGAGAAGATCGTCGAGAACATCCTCGTGCGGCGCTTCAGCCCCGTCATCTGCCTGGCCCTCGAGAAGGACGTCCCGGCCGACACGCGGCAGATCCTGGTCGACAACCTCGCCGTGAACCACAACGACATCTACGAGGTCGACCGGCCCCTGCCCATGGGCGGCCTGATGCAGCTGTACGACATCGACCGCTTCGACCTCAAGTTCGAGCCCGAGCCGCCGGTGACGCCGTCCAACCTGCGCGTCGACACCATGGAGGGCGACATCTTCGCGGCGATCCGCGAGCGCGACATCCTGCTGCACCACCCGTACGAGAGCTTCGATCCGGTGATCGAGCTCCTGAAGACCGCCTGCCGCGACCCCGAGGTGCTGGCCATCAAGCAGACGCTCTACCGCGTGGGCAACCGCTCGCCGGTTGTGAAGTACCTGCTCGAGGCGCGGCGCGAGCACCGCAAGCAGGTGACGGTGCTGGTCGAACTGAAGGCGCGCTTCGACGAGGAGAGCAACATCGGCTGGGCCAAGATGCTCGAGCGCGAGGGCGTGCACGTGGTGTATGGCCTGGTGGGCCTGAAGACCCACGCCAAGATGCTGCTGGTGGTGCGCCGCGAAGGCGAGGAGCTGCGCCGCTACGCCCACCTGGGCACGGGCAACTACAACCACACCACCGCCCGCCACTACGAGGACATCGGCCTGCTCACGTGCGACGACGGGATCGGCGCCGACATGACCGACGTCTTCAACTACCTGACGGGCTATTCGAAGCTGAAGGACTTCCGGCAGCTCCTGGTGGCGCCCCTGAACCTGCGCGAGAAGCTGGTGGACAAGGTGCGGCGCGAGATCGAGCACGCCCGCGAGGGCCGCGGCGGCCATCTCATCTTCAAGTTCAACTCGCTGGTCGATCAGCCCTTCATCGACCTGCTGTACGAGGCCTCCCAGGCCGGCGTGCGCATCGAGCTGATCATTCGCGGGCTGTGCTGCCTGCGGCCGGGCGTGCCGGGGCTGAGCGAGATCATCACGGTGCGCAGCATCCTCGGCCGGCACCTCGAGCACAGCCGCGCCTTCTGGTTCGCCAACGGCGGCGACGAGGAGGTCTACATCGGCAGCGCCGACATCATGACGCGCAACCTGAACCGCCGGGTCGAGACCCTGGCGCCGGTGCGCGACGAACGGCTGATCGCGCGCATCCGCGACGAGATCCTGTGGGCCGCGCAGCACGACAACGTGAAGGCGCGCCTGATGGACGCCGACGGGAACTACGCCCGCACCCGACCGCGGGCCAAGGAGAAACCCATCGACTCCCAGCAGTGGCTCTACCGACAGAGGAGCAAGTCCGTCCCATGAGCTTCACCACGCGACGCCTGTACTTCCTGCGCCACGGCCGCGCCGACCGCTCGGCCTACCTCGGCGACGACGACCGCCTGCGCCCCCTGACCGACGAGGGCCGCGAACGCATGGCCGCCCAGGCCGCCGCCCTCGCCGAACTCGACCTGGGGTGCGACGTGATCCTCACCAGCCCCCTGGCCCGCTGCCGCCAGACGGCCGACATCGTGGGCGAGGCCCTCGGCCTGGCCGACGAGGTGCACGAGGCCAAGGTGCTCGGGCCCGGGTTCGTGGTGAAGGACCTGAAGGACCTGCTCGACGGCTACGGCCACTGCGGCACGCTGATGCTGGTGGGGCACGAGCCCGACTTCAGCGAAGTGGTCTCGCGGTTGACGGGGGGCTCGAACCTGGTGCTCAAGAAGGGGGGCCTGGCGCGGGTCGACCTCTTCAGCGGCTTCTCCGGCCTGGCCGGCGACCTGATCTGGCTGATTCCGCCCAAGGTGTTGGCGCGCTGACGTTTGCGCCAGGCCGCGGCCGCTGCGACGGCGCTCAGCGGGCCGCCTGCGCCGCCGCCACCAGCGCGTCGAGCTCGGCGGCGTCGATGCCGAGGTTGGTGCCCGTCGTGCGGGCCGCCCGGATCCAGGGGTGGTCCAGCGGCACCATGTTGCGCACGCCCGCCACCTCGGTCAGGGGCACCGCCACCCCGTCGCCGCTCCGCTCCGCCACCATGACGTTGAAGGTCCCGCTCGCCATGAGCTCGACCGCCCGCGTGCCCAGCTTGGTGGCCAGCAGGCGGTCGCGCGCCGTGGGCGAACCGCCCCGCTGCACGTGGCCGAGGGCCGTCACGCGCGCCTCGGTGCGGGTCAGGCCCTGCACCTCGCGGGCGATGCGGCTGGCCAGCGACTCCTTGACCAGCTTGTAGCCGTCGAGGTCTTCGGGCAGTTCGGGCTCGGGCGGGAGCGCCGCCTTCTCGACCGCCTTCTGCGCCGAGCGTTCGGCCTCTTCGCGCGAGAGGGCGCCCTCGGCGATGGCCACGATGGAGAAGCGCCGTCCGAAGCGCCGCTGCCGGTCGAGCAGGTACTCGGCCACGGCCCCGATGTCGTAGGGGATCTCCGGGATCAGGATCACGTCGGCGCCGCCGGCCACGCCGCTGCCCAGGGCGATCCAGCCGGTGCGGTGGCCCATGGTCTCGACGAGGATGATGCGGTCGTGGCTGGTGGCCGTGGTGTGCAGCCGGTCGATGGCGTTGGTCGCGATCGACAGGGCGGTGTCGAAGCCGAAGGAGGCGTCGGTCAGGCCCACGTCGTTGTCGATGGTCTTGGGCAGGGTGATCACGTTCAGGCCGGCCTCGGCCAGCAGCAGCGCGTTCTTCTGGGTGCCGCCGCCGCCCAGGCACACGAGGCAGTCGATGCCCGCCGTGCGCGCGTTCTCGACCGCCGTGCCCACCATGTTCAGCACCTTGCCGCCCATGGGCATCTTGTTGGGCTTGTCGCGCGAGGTGCCCAGGATGGTGCCGCCCTGCGAGAGGATGCCGCTCATCTCGCGGTAGGCCAACGGCCGCATGCGGTTCTCGACCAGGCCGCGGAAGCCGTCCTCGATGCCCAGGACCTTCATGTCGTGGTCGTGGATCGCGGCCTTGGTCACGGCCCGGATGGCGGCGTTCAGGCCGGGGCAGTCGCCGCCGGCAGTGAGGATCCCGATGCAGCGGGGGATGCCGTTGTGGTCGGCCATGAGGTTCCTTCCGGAAGGCGACGGGGTACCGATCGCTGCTATCATAACGGGTACCGGGTCGAGCGTCCACGGCGTGCTGGGCCGGCAGGAAACGGGGAGAGGACATGGCACCCAGGCAACCACGACACCTCTTCGGCGCCGCCCACCCCGACGCCCCCCGCGAGTTCGCCGCGCGGACCGAGGCCCACCGGACCACCCACCGGGCGGCCCGGCTGCTGCGGCGGCGCTTCTTCGACACCTTCGACTGGCGCCTCCACGCCCGGGGCTGGGTGCTGACCCAGAACGTCAACGATCTCGTGCTGCGCGACCAGGCCGACGGCGCACGCGTGGCCCGCATCAAGGGCCTGACGACCCTGCCCTCCCGCTTCGTGCGCGACTGGCCCGACGGGCCGCTCAAGGACCTGGTCGCCCCCGTGGTCGGCGTGCGCGCCGTGCTGCATCTGGTCACCCTCGAGGGGCCCGCCCACACCGACCGCTGGGTCGATCCCAAGACCGGCCGCGCCTGGCTCATCGACCACCGCGACCTGCACCAGGTGCGCCGGGCCGCGACCCGTCCCTTCCTGCAGGTCGTGGCGGCCGCGCCCGCCGACGACCGCACCACCGGCGGCCACCGCCTGGCCCGCCTGCTGCGCAGCTGCGGCTACCGCACCATCGACCCGACCCTCTTCGTGCCGGCCATGGCCCGCGCCGGCCTCGAGCCCGGCGGCTACGCCAAGGGCTTCCGGCTCGACCTCGATCCCCGCCGGAGCGCCGGCGCCGCCGGGGCCGCCATCGCCATGGCGCTCGTCGGGCGCATGCGCGCCAACCGGCGCGGCCTCGAGCAGGACATCGACCCCGAGTTCCTGCACGACTTCCGGGTCGCGACGCGGCGGCTGCGCACCTGGGTGGCCGAGGCGCGGGGCCTGCTGCCCGCCCGCCTGCGCGACGAGGCCACTGATCTGCTGCGCGCCCTCGGCGGCGCCACCAACCGGCTGCGCGACCTGGACGTCTTCCTGCAGCAGCGCGACGACCTCGTGGCCCTGCTGCCCGCCGACCGCCACGACGAGGCCGAGCTCGTCTTCGCCCGCGCCGCCGACGCCCGCACCCTGTGCCGGCGCGAACTCGACGCGCGCCTGGCCGACCCCCACTTCCTGGCCGTGCTCGACTGGGCCGCCGCCCACCTCGGCGTCGAGGGCGCCAAGCCGCCGAAGCGGGCCCGGCGGCGGGTCGGGCCCGAGGCCGACCGCCTTCTGCTGCGCTCGTACGAGCGGCTGCGCGCCCGGGGCGACACCCTCGGCCCGCGGCCGGCCGCCGCCGACCTGCATCGCGTGCGCATCGCGGCCAAGCGCCACCGCTACGTGGTCGAATTCTTCGCGTCGCTGTACCGCGCCGACGCCGTGGGCGCGCACCTCGACCGCCTGCGCACCCTGCAGGACGTGCTCGGCGCCCACAACGACGCCGCCATGCAGCGCCGCGAACTGGCCCGTCTGGCCCCCGATCTCGCCGCGGCCGACGCGCTGACGACCGCCCTCGCCGCCCGGCAGGAGGCCGAGTGCGACCGCTTCGCCGCGGCCTGGGACGCCGTCGCGGGCAGGGGCTGCCGCAGGAAGCTGCGGCGACTGGTGCGCGGGCGACGCAAAAACGCGCGCTGACGCCGTTTCTGTTGAGCCAGACCCGCCTTTCTCCTACACTCACCCCCCTGCCGACCAACCACCGCGAACAAGGGGGAGTGCGCATGCGTTCGCACCACGTGCTGCTGTCGATCCTGCTCATCACCGCCACCGCCGCGACCGCCCAGACCGGCGACGCCGCCCGCAGCGTGTGCGGCTTCGAAGAGGCCGACGCCGCCCGCGGCGTCACCTGGGGCGGCGGCCCCGACGGCACCCTCGACCTCGACAGCGAGGTCTTCCACGACGGCGCCCGCGCCATGCGCCTGCGCCGCGACGCCGACAGCGCCCGCAGCTTCTCCGTCGTCACCCTGAACCTGCCCGCCGACCGCCAGGGCGAGATGATCGAGCTGCGCGGCTGGCTGAAGAGCGCGGACGTCGTGCAGTGGTTCGGCCTGTGGCTGCGGCAGGACGGCGCCAACGGCGCGGTGGGCTTCGACAACATGCAGTCGCGCGGCCTGCGCGGCACCACCGACTGGACCGAGTACCGCCTCCGCATGGCGCTTTCGCCCGAGGCGAAGAAGGTCGTCTTCGGCGCCCTCTTCGCCGGCACCGGCACCCTCTGGGCCGACGACCTGACCGTGTGGGTCGACGGCAAGCCGTGGGCCGAGGCCCCCCAGGCGGCGAAGGCCGTGACGATCATCGACACCGACCAGACCTACGCCGCCGGCTCGGGCTTCACGCTGCCCGCGCCCACCGACGCCCAGGCCGACCACCTGGCCCTGCTGGGGCGCGTGTGGGGCTTCCTGAAGTACCACCATCCGGCCGTGACCGACGGCAGCCGCCAGTGGGACTGGGCCCTGTTCGACGTGCTGCCCCGGGTGGCCGCCGCGCCCGACCTCGCCGCCGCCCAGGAGGTCTTGGCGGCATGGATCCGCGACCTCGGCCCGATTCCGCCCTGCGCCCCCTGCGCCCAGGCGCCCGACTCGGCCGCCGTGGCCCAGCCCGCCGACCTCGCCTGGCTCGACGACACGTATCTGCTCGGCTCCGGGCTCTCGGCCCTGCTGAAGGAGGTCCACGCGGCGCGGCCCGCCGACGGCGCCCAGTTCTGGGTCGACTTCGTGCCCAACGTCCGCAACCCCGACTTCGGCATCGAGCCGTCGTACTCCGACCTGACGGCCCTCGCCGACTTCGGCGCCGACGGCGGCTACCGCCTGCTCGCCCTGTTCCGCTTCTGGAACATCGTCGAGTACTGGTGCCCGAACCGCGCGATCATCGGCGAGGACTGGCCCTGGGAGCTGCGCCGCTTCGTGCCGCGCCTGCTCGCCGCCGACACCGTCGAGTCCTACGGCCTGGAGCTCGCCGCCCTCGTCGCGCGCCTGAACGACACCCACGCCCAGCTCGTCGGCAGCATGGGCATCCGGCCGCCGGGCCGCGAAGGCAAGGCGCCCTACCGCGTGCGGTGGATCGAGGAGCAGCCCGTGGTGTGGCGCGGCCTGACCCTGCCCGACGGCACGCGGCCCGACGCGCTGCAGCCCGGCGACGTGGTGCTCGCCGTGGACGGCCGGCCCTGGGCCGAGCTCTTCGCCGCGTGGGCCCCCTACTACTCGGCATCGAACGACGTCCAGCGCTTCGACGACCTGGCCGACGCCCTCATGCAGGGACCGCAGGGCGGGACGACCCTGACCATCCGGCGGGGCGACGACGAGCGGGAGGTCACCGTCGACCGCGTGAAGTTCGACGAGCTGGAGTACCGCGAGGCCTGGTGGCACACGCGGCCCGGCCCGGCCTTCCAGCTGCTCGACGACGGCGTCGCCTACCTGAAGCTCGAGGAGATCAAGCGCGACTCGGTGCAGACCTGGATCGAGCAGGCCCTGGCCGCCGACGCGCCCGGCCTCGTGCTCGACTGCCGCGCCTATCCCGGCGACTTCCCCATCTTCGCCGTGGGCGGCCGGCTCGTCGCCGAGAACACCCCGTTCGTCACCTTCACCCGCGCCGATCCGGCCAACCCCGGCGCCTTCCTCTGGGTCGAGGGCCCGCGACTGCAGCCCATGACGCCCCACTTCGACCGGCCGGTGGTGGTGCTCGTCGACGAGGCGAGCCAGAGCTCGGCCGAGTACCACGCCCTCGCGTGGCGCGCCGCGCCGCAGGCCGTCGTCATCGGCGGCACCAGCTCGGGCGCCGACGGCAACGTGTCGCGCTTCGTCTTCCCGGGCAACGAGACGTCCATGATCAGCGGGATCGGGGTGTACGACGCCGCGCGCCGCAACACCCAGCGGGCGGGCATCGTGCCGGACATCCGGGTGGAGCCGACCATCGCCGGCGTGCGGGCCGGGCGCGACGAGGTGCTCGAGGCCGCGCTGGCGAACATCCACCAGCGGGCGGGGCGCTAGAACGAACCGGACCCCGGCGGCGCGGCCGGGGTCCGGATCCCTTCAGCGGCAGACCGCGAGCGGCACCCGTCAGCCGGTGCGCAGCTGGAGCCCGCTCTCGTGGGCCAGCACGCCGCGGCGCACCAGGTCGGCGGCCATGCGCTCGCGCAGGTCGCCGGGGTCGGCCCCCAGATGCAGCGAGAAGCGCGATTCGCCCCGGCGGGGCTCGGCCGCCACCAGGCCGCGCCCGTGGCGGAACACGCCGAACTCGCTCGCCCGCGTCGCCAGCACGTAGGGCACGGGCTCCAGCCCGTCGCGGATCTTCACCCACAGCAGATCGTCGACACGGTCGGCCCGCAACGCGAAGTCGTCGTCGAGCCGACCCGCCGCACGCAGGGCCTGGGCCACCTGGCTGCGCAGCTGCAGCACCTCGGCGCCGCCGGTGCGCTCGATCTCGCGGCGACCGCTGGCGGCGTAGGTGTAGATGGCGTCGCCGTCGGCGGTGGGGAAGACCGGCGCCCAGAACTCGTGCTCCTCGCGCCGGCTCGGGCGCTTCTTCAGGTAGAACAGCGGCCGCACCAGGGCCAGCGTGCGTGCCGACACGCCGCGCACGTGCAGCACGTCGCTCTTGCCGGGCGCGCCCAGCTCGCCCACCGCATGCAGGTACTCCGTCAGGTGGTCGCGCACCTTGGCCAGCTCGACGTGCCGGAACACCGGACCGCCCGGCGTGGCGGCCACCACCTCGTCGCCCACCGTGTAGACCGGATAGTGCCGGCGCGAGCGCCGGGCCACGAAGACGTAGGTCGGCAGGCGGGCCGCGTTGGTCAGGCCCCGCAGCAGGCGCCCCACCGGCTCGACCAGGCCCGAGGGCCCGGCCGCCTCCACGCGCCAGCCGCAGACCTCGGCGTTGTAGGCCCGCCCCTCGCCCCACGTCTCGTGGACCGGGATGTCGACGACGTTGCGGCGGCGCACCAGTTCCTCGGCCAGATCGGCGCGCAGGGTCCACGGCGCGGAGCCGTCGTGGCGGGTGACGTTGCGGCGCAGGGTGATCTCCATGGCGGCCCTCCTAGTGTCCGGCGTCGGGCGCCGGCATCATGACGCGCCGCCCCGGCTCGGCCTGCACCACGCGGTCGCCGAACTCGGGGTAGCTGATGGTGCCGTGCTCGGTCAGATCGAGGCCCTCGAGCTCTTCGCGGGCCGACACGCGCAGCCCGATGGCCGCGTCGGTGAGGCGGAACAGGGTGTAGCCCGTGCCGAAGGCCCACGCGCCCACGGCGCCCACGCCCACGGCCTGCACGCCGAGCTGGGCGAAGCCGCCGCCGTAGAACAGGCCGGCCACCGCGCCCATGCCCGTCAGCTCGCCCGCCGCCGGCGCGGCGAACAGGCCCACCGCCAGGGTGCCCCAGGCGCCGCTGAAGGCGTGCACCGCCACGGCGCCCACGGGGTCGTCGATCTTCCACACGCGCTCCATGAGCACGAGCGCGTACACCAGCACCGGTCCGGCCACCAGGCCGATGGCCAGGGCGCCGGCCGGCGTCACGCTGGCGGTGCCGGCGGTGATGGCGACCAGTCCGGCGAGGGCGCCGTTGAGGGCCATCTCGGTCGAGGGCCGCCCGGTGCGCATCCAGTTGATGAGCAGGGCCGAGACGGCGCCGGCCGCCGCCGCCAGGTTGGTGGTCACGGCGATGTAGCCGATGCCGGCGTTCATGCCGCTGAGGGTGCTGCCGGCATTGAAGCCGAACCAGCCGAACCAAAGGATGAACACGCCGAGGGCCGCGAGGGTGAGGCTGTGGCCGGGAATGACGTTGGCCGTGCCGTCCTGGTTGAAGCGGCCGATGCGCGGGCCGAGCACGAGCGCGCCCGCCAGGGCGGCCCAGCCCCCCACGCCGTGCACGATGGTCGAGCCCGCGAAGTCGATGAAGCCCAGCTTCGCCAGCCAGCCGCCGCCCCACAGCCAGTGGCCGCTGATGGGGTAGATCAGCCCCACCAGCACCACGCTGTAGACCAGGTAGGCCGAGAACTTCAGACGCTCGGCGACGGCGCCCGAGACGATGGTGGCCGCGGTGGCGGCGAAGACGAGCTGGAAGAGGAAGCCCGCCCACTCGCCGGCCCCCTCGGCGGTGAAGGTCAGGTTGCGCAGCAGGAAGTTGTCGGTGCCGATCAGGCCCGCGGCCGAGGCCCCGTACATGAGCCCGTAACCCACCGCGAAGTACAGGATGCTGCCCACGCAGAAGTCCATGAGGTTCTTCATGAGCAGATTGGCGGCGTTCTTGGCGCGGGAGAAGCCGCTCTCGACCATGGCGAAGCCGGCCTGCATGAAGAAGACGAGGAAGGCGGCCAGCAGCAGCCAGATCATGTCGATCTGGCTGGTGACCGCGGCCAGGTCGGGGGCGGGGGCTTCACTGGCGGCGCCGGCGGGCGCTGCCGCCAGCAGGATCGCCGCAACGGCGGAGGCGGGAACGAGGGGCTTGCTCGACATGGCGTTACTCCCGTGCTGGGGACCGGCGGCGCGACGCCGGCACCGACAAATCGCCCTGGAAAAGGCGCACCGCCGACCCGGATCTCTGGGGCGGCGGCCTACACGGAGTCATTATAGACCAAAACGCGATCGATTTAACGAAAAAATTTAAGTAATTGGCAACATGGTCAAATTTTTGACGCCATTTAGCCTAAATCACAATCCAAATAAGACTAAATTGGCCACGCGTCAAACCATGTCGAATCCCAGCTCTCGCAGCGGCGGCGAGGTCGTCTCCTCGGCCAGCAGCTCCGCCACGGTGGAGCGGGCGAACGCGTCCTCCATTTCGCCCATGGCCTTGTCCAGCCGCCCGTGCAGGGGGCAGAGGCGGTTGGCGTGGCCCTTCAGGTGAAGCGGGCACGCGTGGATGCGCTGGATCGGATCGACTGCGCTGATAACGTCGAGAACCGACAGGGAGGCCGGATCCCGGTCCAGGCGAAACCCCCCCGTCCGACCGGGGCTCGAGCTGACGATCCCGGACCGCGCCAGGATCTGCAGCACCTTCGACAGGTACCCCGGCGGAATCTGAACCGCATCGGAAATCGCTTTGGTGCCAAGCGCTTCGGTGGGATGGCCGGCCAGCCAGATGACCGCCCGCAGGGCGTATTCCGCCGTTCTCGAGATCGTCATGTCCGTCGCCTCCTCGGTTGCCGCAATTCTAATCAAACTAGACCTTGACGTCCAGGTTTACGTTGTACAAACTTAAACCTGGATGTTGAGGTATTGGTTTCCAACCCCCGAAGGAGCTGTCATGACCACCGGAACGGAGAAGACGGTCGGGACCTGGGTCGCCGAACGTCTGGGCCGCCACGCGGTCTTCGCGCACTACGGCATCGACTTCTGCTGCGGCGGCGCCACCCCGCTGGCCGTCGCCTGCCGCGACGCCGGCCACGACGCCGACGAGGTCCTCGCCGCCCTCGCCGCGGACGACCGGGCCGCCGCGACCCGCGTCGACCCCGGCACGGCCGACTGGACCCGGGTTCCCCTGGCGGCCCTCTGCGACCACATCGAGTCGACCCACCATACGTTCATGAAGTCGATCCTGCCGCGCATCGCCCAGCTGCTGGGCAAGGTCGTCGACGCCCACGGGACGCATCACCCCGAACTCGCCGATGTCGCCGGCGTCTTCGCCGACCTGCGCGGGGAGATCTCAGACCACCTGGCGAAGGAAGAGCAGGTCCTCTTCCCGCTCATCCGGCGCATGGAGACTACGGGCGAGGTGCCCCGGGCCCACTGCGGATCGGTCGGCAACCCCATCCGGGTCATGGAGCACGAGCACGACCGGGCCGGCGAGGCCCTGCGTCGCCTGCGGGAACTGACCGGAGGCTACGAGGCGCCCGCCGACGGCTGCACCACCTACCGGGCGCTCATGGCGGACCTGGCCGAGATGGAGAGCGACCTCCATCTGCACATCCACAAGGAGAACAACATCCTCCACCCCCGGGCCCGGCGCCTGGAGGACGAACTGGCCGCCCGCGACGGCCGGAAGGGAAACGCGTGATGGACACCCGCAAACTCTGGCTCACCTTCGCCGCGATCATCGTCGGCTCGTTCGCCGTCCTCGGCTGGTTCGGCCGCGAGATCTACCGCCAGGCCCCGCCTGTCCCGGCGCGGGTCGTGACCACCGACGGCACCGTCCTCTTCACCGGCGACGACATCCGCGACGGGCAGAACGTCTGGCAGTCGACGGGCGGGCAGGAACTGGGCACGGTCTGGGGACACGGTTCGTACGTGGCGCCGGACTGGTCGGCCGACTGGCTGCACCGCGAGGCCGTGCACATCCGTGACGCCTGGTCGCGCCGCGACTACGGCGTGCCGTTCGACCGGCTCGACCCCGAACGCCAGGCCGGACTCGAAGTGCGCCTGCAGGACGAACTGCGCGCCAACACCTACGATCCCGCCACCGGCGACCTGGTCGTCACGCCGGATCGCGCGGCCGCCATCGCGGCCGTGGGTGGCCACGTCAAGTCGTTGTTCGGCGACGACCCCGCCGGGGCCGGACTGCGCGACGCCTACGCCATGCGCACCCCCACCGTGGTCGGCGCCGATCGGCTCGACGACCTGGCCACGTTCTTCTTCTGGGCGTCGTGGGCCTGCGTCACCGAACGGCCCGGCTCGGACGTGACCTACTCCAACAACTGGCCCCCCGACACCACCGTGGGCAACCGGCCCACCGGGTCGCTGATCCTGTGGACCGGATTCTCGGTGATTCTGCTCCTGGCGGGGATCGCCGCCCTGGCGTGGTACTACGCCTCCCACCGCGACCACGAGCTCGACCCGGCCACCCTGCCGGCCGAGGATCCCCTCACGGCGCTGCGGCCGACGGCCTCGATGAAGGCGACGCTGAAGTACTTCTGGGTCGTGACGGCGTTGATCGTCGTCCAGGTCGTCATGGGCGCGGTGACCGCCCACTACGGCGTCGAGGGTTCGGGCTTCTACGGGCTGGACCTGAACAGCATCCTGCCCTACAGCGTCTCGCGGACCTGGCACGTGCAGCTGGGGATCTTCTGGATCGCCACGTCCTGGCTCGCGACCGGGCTGTTCATCGGTCCGGCCGTCTCCGGCCACGAGCCCCGCTTCCAGCGCCTTGGCGTGAACGTCCTCTTCGGCGCCCTGCTCGTCGTCGTGGGCGGCTCCCTCACCGGCCAGTGGCTGGGCGTGATGCAGAAGCTCGGCCTGATGGAGAACTTCTGGTTCGGCCACCAGGGCTACGAGTACGTCGACCTCGGCCGGCTCTGGCAGATCCTGCTGCTGGTGGGTCTGGTGCTGTGGCTCGTGCTGATGGTGCGCGCGCTGCTGCCGGCCCTGCGGCGCAACGACGACAACAAGCCCCTGCTCACCATGCTCGTGATCTCGTGCGTGGCCATCGCCGCCTTCTACGGTGCGGGCCTGATGTGGGGCCGCCAGACCAACCTGGCCATGGCCGAGTACTGGCGCTGGTGGGTGGTGCACCTGTGGGTCGAGGGGTTCTTCGAGGTCTTCGCCACCGTTGTCATCGCCTTCCTCTTCGTGCGCCTGGGGCTGCTGCCGGTGCGCCTGGCCACGGCGGCGTCGCTGTTCTCGACGAACGTGTTCCTCGCCGGCGGGATCATCGGCACGTTCCACCACCTCTACTTCACCGGCACCCCGACGGCGGTGCTCGCGCTGGGCGCCACCTTCTCGGCCCTCGAGGTGGTGCCGCTGGTGCTGCTCGGCTTCGAGGCCTACCACAACCTGCAGATCAGCCGGGCCACAGAGTGGCTCCGGGCCTACAAGTGGCCCATCTACTGCTTCGTGGCGGTGGCCTTCTGGAATCTGGTCGGGGCCGGCATCTTCGGCTTCCTGATCAACCCGCCCATCGCGCTCTACTACATGCAGGGCCTGAACACGACGCCGGTGCACGGGCACACCGCCCTGTTCGGGGTGTACGGCATGCTCGGCATCGGGCTCATGCTCTTCGTCCTGAAGGGCCTGGCCGCCCGGCGGGTCTGGAAGGACGGGGTGATCCGCTTCGCCTTCTGGTCCATCAACATCGGCCTGGCGCTGATGGTCCTGCTCAGCGTGCTCCCGGTCGGGCTGGCCCAGACGCTGGCCAGCGTGAAGCACGGCCTCTGGTATGCCCGTTCGGCGGAGTTCATGCAGCAGGACTACCTGCAGACCCTGCGCTGGCTGCGGGTGATCGGCGACACCGTCTTCGCCGTGGGCGTGCTGGCCCTCGGCTGGTTCGTGGCCGGCCTGAAGACCGGCTGGTCGGTGCAGCGGGAGTTCGACCTGCCGGAGGCCGGTGGCCCGGCGACGGCTCCGGACCGGGTCGGCGCCTGACGGTTCCGGACCGGCCATGGTCGCGTCCGGAGGGGGCGGGGTCCGATGGGGTGGACCTCGCCCCCTTTCCGATCCACGGTGGAGTCGATCCGGCTTCCGTGCTAGAAATCGTGCACGGAGGTCGACCATGCGTGCAGTGTCCCCGTTTCGATGCCACCGGATCGCGTTCCTGGCCTGCGTCCTCGTTCCCGTGCTGGCAGGGCCGGCGGCGCCCCCCGCCGCCGCCCAGGCCATCGATCGCGACGCCTACCTGACCTACGTGCCCCTGGAGTATCCGCCCCTGGTGGCCCGGCCCCGGGCGAACGTCGACTTCGCGCTCTTCGGCGACCCGGCCGCCCCGGGCTTCATCGACGTCGATCCCCGCGACGGCATCGACGACCGCCGCGGCCGGCGCCTGCACGAGCTGGCCGCCCGCTTCGGGCCGATCATGGTCGCCAACACCACGAACCTGCCCATGGACTTCCGGCGCTTCATGGCCGACAGCCGCTCGTTCAACCTCTACGTCGACACCTGGAGCCTGGCCGGCGGCGCCCCGGCGCGGGTGCGCAGCCGGGAGATCGCCCTCGGCGACATCGTCGACGCGCCGTGCGGCGACACGGCGGCCGCCGAACACGACCCCGCCGGCGACTGCCTGCTGCTCGACCTGCTCGAGCGCTACCATCCGGAGCATCCGGACTGGCCGCGGCTGGCGCCCCGCGTGGTCGACGCCGACGAGAACTTCGAGGTGATGTTCTTCGACTTCCCCGGCGAGGATCCGGAGACCTGGAAGGCGGAGTTCGAGAACGAGTTCTCCCGGCTGCTGCCCGAGCGCTACCACGACTACCTGAAGGTCTTCATGCACCCGTTCATCCAGGAGCACCGCACGGGCCCCCGCGCCGAGCCGCGCTACGAACTCGTGCTGCAGTACTACTTCTTCTATCCGACCAACGACGGCGGCAACGACCACGAGGGCGACTGGGAGCACATCAACGTGTCGGTCACGCCGCACGGGAGCCACGACCGCCTGCTGCGCGCCGCAGAGCTGCAGACCATCCTCGACGGCACGGGCGACGACAACGAGCTGGTCATCCGGTACATCGACTACTACTTCCACCACCAGGTGTACCGCATGGACTTCACCCGGCCCGACGCGTACGCCGCGCGCGAGGCCTGGGAGCGGCAGGTCGAGGACATCGCGCCCGAGCTCTACAACGAGAGGCGCACCTGGCGCGCCATCCGCCGCGTGGCCTGGTGGGACGACAAGGAGACGGTGGTCAACACCCACCCCATCTGCTACATCGGCGCCGACAACAAGGGCCTCGACCAGCTGCTCTCGCCGCCCGGCGGCACGAACCGCGACTCGCACGGCACCTACCCCTTCACCGGCCTCTACAAGGACATCGGACCGGGCGGCGCCACCGAGCAGATCAACGCCTTCTTCGACGGCCGGAAGTGGTACCGGCGGCACGGCGGCGACGTGAGCGGCAGCGACCAGCAGAAGTTCGGCCGCGGCCACGCCGTGCCCTACACGACCCGCAAGCGCATCGAGGTGGTGCCCGACTGGGAGTGCGTGCTCGAACCGGTGCTGACCGACGTGGAGATGCGGCGCGACTGGTTCTGGCTGCTGCTGCCGGTGCGCTGGGGGTATCCGGCCACGCAGAGCCCCTTCGCGGGCGTCGTGGCCCACGCCGAGACCGGCAACCTGTCGCCCTTCGGCCCCAACAGCCAGCCCCACTGGAACCGCGTGGGCGGCGACGGCGGCTCGCACCGCTACGAGCCCCACAGCTTCGAGACCCTCTTCCCCCTGGGCCTGCAGGACTCGTTCGTGAACAGCTGGGGCTACCTGAACCTGACCCTGCCGGTGATCGCCTCGGTGCCGCCCATCGACTTCGCCTGGCGCCTGGTGGCCTACCCGTTCCGCCGGGCCCTGCAGCGCAACGACCCGGTGTTCTTCCCGACGGAGAAGATCCCGTCGCGCCTGGTCGGGCTCACCGCCGGCTTCAGCCGCTCGCAGTTCAACGAGGAGGTCGCCCTGCTCGTGCTGAACGGCGATCCGGGAATCGAACAACTCGTCATGTTCGCCATCACCGAGCCCGACGGCCTGGTCTCGGCGGCGGCCGACGTGCCCCCCGCCGAGCACTGGTGGTGGCAGATCAGCTTCTACCTCGGCGACCGCTTCTCGACCCAGAACACCCTGCTCCACTCGCGCAGCGATCTGCGCATCAACGCCGTCGGCCGCACCGGCACGAGCCACACCGCCGCCACCGAGCTGAACCTCTGGGAATACGCGGGCAGCTTCCGCTACGACCTGACCGGCCGCGCCCTGCGCCCGTTCCTCAAGCTCGGCTACGGCTGGACCTGGTATCGCGCCGAGAACGGCCGCTTCGACGGCATCCCTCTGACCTCGCCGGACGGCCGCTGGCTCTCGCAGCCGTCGTTCGACTCGCTCGGCGACCTGCTCCCAAGCAGCTGGCACTGGGGCGCCGGCCTGGAGCTGGTCAGCTACCGCAGCGGGGCGCCGTTTCCCGGCGGCATCGACTTCAGCCTGGTCGCCGAGGCCACCCGCACCCACGCCTCGCTCGACGTCGACACCTGGCTGCTGATCGACCAGAGCAGCAACAACTTCCAGGACTCGGTGATCCAACAGGTGGGCATGGACCGCTGGACGTTCAGCCTCGGCCTGACGATGGGGTTGTAGCGGGGAGCGATCCTACTTGAGCAGCACCACGGCCGTCGTGCCGGCGTCGCGGCCGGCTACCCGCGCGCGCGCGCGGTAGACGCCGCTGGGCAGGGCGCGACCCGCCCGGTCGCGGCCGTTCCAGACCAGGCGCACCTCGTCGCCCGCGGCCACGCGGCGGGGCGGCGCCCGCCACACGAGCCTCCCGGCCACATCGAAGACGGCGACCTCGGCGTCCCCCGTGCGGGGCGCCGTGAGACGGATCGTCGTGCGCGGGTTGCAGGGATTCGGCCACGCGCGCAGCTCGCCCGCGACCGCGGCCGGCGGCCCGTCGCCCGCCGCGCTCAGGTCGCCGGCGCGCTCGGCGATGCCGTCGACGGCGATCCAGCCGTCGGGCCCGGTCTCGGCGTCGACCACCGCCAGGCGCACCGCCCGGCCCAGCCACGGGCCGAAATCCCACAGGCGTTCGGCGAAGGCGCCGGTGTTGTTGGGCCAGATGCGGTCGAGCTCGGCGCCGGTCTCGGCGTCGCGCAGGGCCACGTGGCAGGTGCCGGGGTGCAGGCCGCCCGCCAGCAGCAGGCGCAGGTGGCCGCCGGTGACGGTGAAGGGGCGCGAGACGAAGGTGGCGGTGGCCGTATCGGCCCAGGCCGCGGCCGGCGCCCCGACGCCGCTCAGCGGCCCGCCGTAGTGCTCGCGGGTGGAGATCCAGCCGTGGCCCTCGACGCCCAGGGGTGCCTCGTCGCGCAGCACCGGATTCTCGCCGAACGCCGGGCCCGCGGCCGCGCCCGTGCGCTCGGGCCAGTCGGCCGCCAGGGGGTCGGTGGGCACCACGACCGGGGTGAAGCCGCCGTCGTCGAAGCGCAGGCTGTCGCAGCGCATGGTCACGAACCACGAGCCGTCGCGCGGGTCCTGGTCCTTGGCCAGGCGGGCGAAGACGGCCATGGGCGCGCCGGCGTCGAAGCGTTCGATCTCCGGCGCCCAGCCCGCGTCCACGGAGGTGCGCGGACTCATCTGCCACAGGGACGGATCGGCGGCCACCATGTGGCTCGTGGGATGGCTCTCGAGATCGAGGTTCTGCTCCACGAAGAAGAGGTGGTGCCAGCCGTCCTGCACGAGGTACTGCACGCTCTCGAGATCGCGGCTGCGCCCGCCCACGCCGTTGTGCACGTAGAAGGGGCCGGCGTCGGTCCACGATTCGAGATCGGGCGACACCGCCTTGTGCACGATGCCGAAGCGCGCCGGCGAGCCGCCCTCGTTGCGCAACCCCGCCGTCGAGAGCATCACCCACTGTCCGCCGTCGCGGTACACGAACGGATCGCGGAACGAGCTCCAGGCCTGGCTCGGCGCCCAGTGGTAGACGGTGCTGTCGGGCTCGAAGACCGGGTTCGCCGCGCTCTTGGTCCAGGTCGCGAGGTCGTCGGACCAGGCCAGGCAGGCGCGCTGCACCATGTTCGCCGTCACGCCGGTGTACAGCATGGCCCAGCGCCCGGTGGCGTCGTCGAAGACCACGTCCGGCGCCCACATGGCCTCGGCGTCGTACCAGTCCGGCCCCACCGTGAGCGCGGCGCCCAGGCGCTGCCAGCGCACGAGGTCGTCCGACACCGCGTGCCAGATGGTGTCGGCGGCGGCCGGATGCCCCACCTGCTGGGGGATCGTGTGGTAGAAGGCGTGGTAGGTGCCCGCGTCGCGCACGAGGGCGAAGTCCCAGACCTGGTTGTCGGCGTGGACGAGGTACGGCGCCTCGAAGTCGAACGACTCCAGGGCCGACGCCGGGACGGCCGACAGGGCCACGGCGGCCACCGCGAGGGCGAATGCACGGATCAGGCGGGTCATGGGTCGCGGTGCCGTTCCGGGGTTGCGTGTGGGCGATCGCTTCGGCCCGTCATTATACCACATCCGGCCGCTGGGGCGGGGTGGGCGGCGGCCGTCAGCGCCGCGCGGCGCCGTCTCCGACGACGACCCCGACCAGCTCGCCCACCGTGCGGTGGGCCTCCAGGGGATGCCGCAGGGGCGCCCCGAGGTGCAGGACGTAGCGGTTGCGCCGCCCCTCGCGCACCCGCTCGACGATCCCCTCGGCCTCCAGGTCGGACAGGATCGACAGCACGGCCCGCTCGGTGATGCCCACCGCCGCCGCCACGTCGCGCACGCGGGCGCCGGGGTCGCGGCTGAGGGCCATCAGCACGTGGCCGTGGTTGCTGAGGAACGTCCAGGCGCCCGGACGAGGGGTCGGGATCGGGTCGGTCATGCGCTTCCTCCCTTGACGCATGAAGTTTAATTCATAAATTGCGCTTCGCAAGAACCGTTCTCATCCCGGGCCGGGCCGTGGCCCGTCGCGAAAGGACATCGCATGACCACCCCGCAAGCGCCCGCCGCCGCCCCGCTGGTCGGCGTCATCATGGGCAGCGCCTCGGACTGGCCGACCCTGCGCCACGCCGCCGACGTGCTGACCGCCTTCGGCATCCCCCACGAGTGCCGCGTCGTCTCGGCCCACCGCACCCCCGACGCCATGGCCGACTACGCCCGCACCGCCGAGGAGCGCGGCCTGCGCGCCATCATCGCCGGCGCCGGCGGGGCCGCCCACCTGCCCGGCATGGTCGCCGCCGGCACCACCGTGCCGGTGCTCGGCGTGCCCATCGAGAGCCGCGTGCTGCGGGGGGTCGACTCGCTGCTCAGCATCGTGCAGATGCCGGCCGGGGTCCCGGTGGGGACCCTCGCCATCGGCGAGGCCGGGGCGAAGAACGCCGCCTTGCTCGCCGCGGCGATGCTCGCCACCACCGACGCCGACCTGCGCGAGCGCCTGCGCGGCTTCCGCGCCGAGCAGGCCGACAAGGCGCTGCGATCGGAGCTGTCGTGACCGCGCCCATCCTGCCCGGCGCGACGCTGGGTGTCCTCGGCGGCGGCCAGCTGGGCCGCATGTTCACCATCGCGGCCCGGCGCATGGGCTACCGCGTGACGGTCTTCGCGCCGGGCGACGACACTCCCGCCGGACAGGTCGCCTACCGCGAGGTGCGGGCCCCGTACGAAGACCTCGACGCGGTCCGCACCTTCGCGCGCGGCGTCTCGGTGGTGACCTTCGAGTTCGAGAACGTGCCCGCCGCCACGGCCGCCGCCGCGGCCGAGGGCGCCCCCGTGCGTCCGGCCGGATCGCTCCTGCACACGACCCAGCACCGGCGGCGCGAGAAGGAGGCCCTCGCGGCGGCGGGCGTGCCGGTGGCGCGGTTCGCCGCCATCGAGACGGCCGACGACCTCGACGTCGCCGTGGCCCGCGTCGGCACGCCGGCGATCCTCAAGACCGCGGCCTGGGGCTACGACGGCAAGGGCCAGGCCCGCTGCGCCGACGCCGCCGCCGTCGCCGCGGCGTGGCAGGAGATGGGGCGGCAGCCCGCGGTGCTCGAGACGGTCGTCCCCTTCGCGCGCGAGATCTCGGTCGTCGCCGCCCGCGGGATCGACGGCGAGGTCGCGATCTACGACCCCTTCGAGAACGTCCACGTCGACCACATCCTGGACCTGACCATCTCCCCGCCCGACCTGCCGCCCGCGACGGCGGCGCGGGCCCGCGACCTCGCGCGCACCCTGCTCGAGGCCTGGAACGTGGTCGGCCTGATCTGCGTGGAGATGTTCGTGCTGGAGGACGGTGACCTGGTGGTGAACGAAGTGGCGCCCAGGCCCCACAACTCCGGGCACCTGACCATCGACGCCCACGCCTGCAGCCAGTTCGAGCAGCAGGTGCGCGCCGTGTGCGGGTTGCCGCTCGGGGCGGTCGCGCCGACCACGCCGGCGGCCATGGCCAATCTCCTGGGCGATCTGTGGGCGCAGGGGGAGCCGGACTGGGCCGCGGCGCTGGCCACGCCGGGCGTGATGCTTCACCTCTACGGCAAGGGCGAGCCCCGTCCGGGACGCAAGATGGGCCACCTGACGGCCGTGGCGCCGACGGCGGCGGTGGCCGCCGAGCGGGCGCGGGCGGCGCGGGCGGCCATGGCCCGCTGACGGGCCGCTACTTCAGCAGCACGGCCCGCCCCACGCCCGTGAACGACTCCGACCGGGCCCGGACCAGGTACACGCCGGCGGCCACGGTGCGTCCGCCGTCGTCCCGGCCGTCCCAGGCGATGCGGATGCGCCCGTCGGCCGCGGTCGCGGCCCGGCGCAGCGCGCGCACGTGGCGCCCCGCCGGATCGTAGACGTCCACGTCGACCAGCTCGCCGGGCCGCAGCTCGAACGTGATCTCGGTGGCGGGGTTAAAAGGGTTCGGCACGCAGCGCAGGTCCCGCACCGCCGCGGCGGGAACGGAGATCGGATCGACGCTTGCGGCTTCTCCGCACTCCGGCAGGATCACCGCCAGCTCCATGTCGCGGGCATAGCACACCACACCCGCCGTGTGGAGGATGCCGTAGCCGGTCACGGCGTCCAGCACTGCCCCGGCGAAGGCCGGCGCCATGGGATCACTAATGTCCAGCACCTGGACGCCTTTGCCGTCCGTGGCGGCGAAGAGCCGGTCTCCGTCGACCGCGAGCGACGTGAACGTGATCGCCGACGCGAACGTGTCCACGAGCACCGGGAGTGCCGGGTCGGCGATGTCGACGATGCAGATCCCGCCGCCGGCCACGGCCACGAAAAGGACGTCGCCGGACACGTCCAGGCGACGCACCTCCGCCGGGAGGGTCAGGCGCGCCGCCTCGACGGGCGCCGTCGGCACCGACACGTCGATCACCACCAGGTCGGGGTCCGAGCGGGCGAAGACGTGGTCGCCCACCACGAGTGGCGCGTAGGCGCCTCCGGGGATGAAGACCTCCCCCTGCAGCGTCGGCGCCAGCGGATTCGACAGCTCGAAGACACGGAACGACCCACCGCCCGCGCCGAAGAGCCGCACGCCGTCGGTGGCGATCCTGCTCTGCGCCGACGGAAGCGTCACCGAACCCACGAGGGTCGCAGCGGCTGGGTCGGTGACATCGAGGATCTCGATCTCGGTGGAACTGTCGACCGTGTAGGCGTGATCGCCCACCACGGCGACCGCATCCGGCTGGCCCACTGTGGGCAGCGTCCCCACCACGGCCGGCGCATGGGGGTCGGACACGTCGATGACCTGGACCGGCCCGTGGTCGAGGATCAGGGGGGCGTAGACGAAGTCCCCGGCCGCGGCCAACTCCACCGCAAAGTGAGGAATCCCCACGACACCGGCCGGTTCGGCCGACGCGATCTGGGCGCCCCCGAGGGTCGTCAACCCACGGTTGCCGTCGGCCACGGCCATTCCCCCGGCCAGGGGCGCCACGTCGTAGGCCCCGCCGACCGTCGTCACGACGGCCGCCACGACCGGCGCGGTCTCGACGGCGAGATCGACGACGGCGACACCCGCCGCGAGATCGGCCACCCAGGCCACGCCACCGGCGACGGCCACGTCGACCGCTGTGCCGGGCGTGTCGCCCGTGCCCAACAGCGCTGGCGCCGCGGCGTTCGCCACGTCGACCACGTGCAAACCCGCGCTGCCGGCCGCCACGTAGGCCCGGTTCCCGACAACCGCGATCCCCTCCGGGCTGCCGGCGACCGAGAGCGATCCGAGGACCACCGGTGCATTGGGGACGGACGCATCGACCACGTGAACGCCGCTGCCGGTGGCCGCGAGATACACCAGGCCCCCCGCGGCCGCAACGCCGTACACCCAGCCGCCCGGCGCCACCGCACCGCGGTAGACCGGCGTCGCGGGAACGGTCGCATCGACCACCTGCAGCCCCCATCCGGCCGAAGCCAGGTACACCATCCCGTCGACCACGGCCAGGGCGTGGACCTGTCCCGGCGGTTCCACCGCCCCCACCATCACCGGCAGGGCGGGGTCGGTCACGTCGACGATGAGCAGCCCGGCGTCCAGCAGGGCGATGTAGGCCAGGCCGTCACGAACGGCCACGTCCATGGCATCGTCGGGCGTCGGCACCACGCCGAGCAGCGCCGGGTGCGCGGGATCGGCGACGTCGAGGATGGCCACCCCGTCGGCGCGCGCCGCGACATAGGCGGTCGCGCCGGACACGTCGAGGGCCCGGGCTTCCCCGAGTCCCCCCAGGGAGGCCTGCATGTGGACGAGATCGGTGTATGACAGGCAGTCCTGGCCGGCCGCCGGGACGACGGCGAGCGCGGCGAGCAGACAGACGGCGAAAGTGCGGCGTTTCAAGATGCGGTCCCCCTTGACGGCCGGACGGTCCATTCCCTCCGGCGGAGCGCCCCGCGCAGATGGTGGCGCAACATTGAGGATACGGGATCCGCGGGGCCGAGACAACCCGCCCCGACCGGGGTCAGTCGATATCCAGCACCACCGTGCCCTTGTTGATCCGGCACTGGCACATGAGCCGTCGGCCGGGCTCGAGGCCCATGGCCTTCTCCTCTGCGGTGGCCGGGGTCAGGTTGTTCAGGCCGCTCTTGACGGTGGTGGCGCACTTGCCGCACACGGCGCTCAGGCAGCCGAAGAGCACACCCACGTCGTGGGCGGCCTCCATGGCGGCGCCGTCGATGACGGTGATCTTGCGGGAGCGGGTCTTGATGGTGGCCATGCGGTCCTTCCAGGTCTGTGGGGTCGGCTCCAGGGCATGATTCCCTGGCCCCAAGCTAACCGATCCCGCTCACTTGACCAGCGCCACCTTGCGCACCTGCTCGCCGTCCCCCGCCCGCAACCGCACCGCGTACACGCCCCCCGCCACCGCCCGCCCCGCGTCGTCGCGCCCGTCCCAGGCCACCTCGTGCGCACCCGCCGGACGGTCGCCCGCCACGAGCGTGCGCACCAGGGCCCCGCGCAGGTCGTACACCGCGAGGTGGACCGGCCCAGCCGCCTCGAGGGTGTAGCCGATGCGGGTGGCCGGGTTGAACGGATTCGGCGCGATGCCCGTGAAACCCGCCGCCCGCGGCAGGTCGTGGGCCGGTGTGGCCAGCAGGCCGTCGAGGGCGGCGCGCGCGTTGATCTTCACGCCGATGGGGTGGTCGTAGACGAGGGCGTCGCCGGTGGCGACGAGGCGATCGCGCACCTGGTCGGGCGTGAGGTCGGGCCGGGCCGAGCGGACCAGGCCGCACACGCCGGCCACCAGCGGGCACGCCATGGAGGTGCCGTCGCTGTACATGTAGGGATTCAGGCCGTCCCAGCCGTACAGGGTGTAGAGGATCTGCTCCACGAAGCCCCACGTGTAGTTGCTCTGCACCGTCGACCAGATCGACTGGCCGGGGGCCGCCACGTCGACCCAGTCGCCCCAGGTGGAGAACGAGGCGCGCTGGTCGAGGTCGTCGGTGGCGCCCACGGCAATCACGCCGTCCAGGGCGGCCGGGTACACGGCCACATTGTCGCCCCCGTTGCCCGCGGCCGCGACGCACACCACGCCGGCGGCGTTGGCGTCGTCCATGAGCGCCTGCATGAACGAGAACTCGACGAGCGCGCCGCCGAAGCTCATCGAGATGACGTCGGCGCCGTTGACCACCGCGTAGTCGACGGCCTCGGCGATGGCCTCCAGGGTGATCTGGCTCGCGCTGTCGTTCACCTTCAGGCCCATGAGGCTGCAGCCCCGGCCGGCGCCGGCGATGCCCACGCCGTTGTCGGCCTGGGCCGCGGCGATGCCCGCGCAGTGGGTGCCGTGGAAGCCCACGTCCAGGCCGCTCTCGAAGTAGGGCTCGGGCCGCGCGTCGGGGTCGCCGTTGCCCGCGTCCCAGCCGTGCAGGTCGTCGATCCAGCCGTTGCCGTCGTCGTCCAGCCCGTTGCCGGGGATCTCGGCGAGGTTCTGCCACACGGTGTGCAGCAGGTCGGGGTGGGTCCAGTCGACGCCCGTGTCGATGATGGCGATGGTGACCGCCGGATCGCCGGTGGCGATGTCCCAGGCCTCGTCCAGATCGACGTCGGCGTCGCCCGGCTCCCACACGGCCCACTGCAGGCCGAGCATGGGGTCGTTGGGCAGGGCCTGCAGGGTGAAGTGGTAGTCGGGCGAGGCGGCGCGCACCAGGCCGCCGGCGTTCAATTCGCGCACGATGCGCATGACGTCGGCATCGGGCCGGCGCAGGGTGAGCACGTCGCCGCCGGTGCGGCGGCGCTCGGCGGCCACCTTCAGGCCGTGGTGGGCGAAGACGGCCTTCAGGGCGGGGTCGTCGGCCTTGGCGCCGCCGGGGCGCAGCATGACCAGGACCTCGCCGGGGGTGAAGGCGGCGGGTGCGAGAGGCGCGGGTTCGCGGGCGGCCGCGGGGGCGTTCAGCAGGGCGGCGAGGAGCAGGGCGGCGATGCCGCACGAACGGCGCGGCGGGGACAGGCGGGGCGACATGGCGTGTCCTTTCGCGGGGGTGGCGAGGGCGCGGGAATCCGGACGGGAACACTATAGCATATGCGGCGTGCCCGGGTCCGTCGGGGCGTGGCGGGCGTTCGCGGCCGGATTCCGGATCCGGGCCCCCGGGCGCCGCCGCCGTGCTACAATGCCCACCAGTCCGCTCGGGGTTCGCCACCCGCGGTCGCCCCGCACCCCTCCACCCACGCTCCAGGGGGTCGACATGACACCGAAGAAGCTTCTGCTCGCCGCAAGCCTCGCCATCCTCACCGTGGCCGCCGCCCCGCTCGCCGGGGCCGGCCTCGTCATCAACGAGATCGACTACGACCAGCCGGGTCCCGACGGCGCCGAGTTCGTCGAGATCTACAACACCGGGCCCGACCCCGTCGATCTCTTCGAATACCGCCTCGAGTTCTGGAACGGGGCCAACACGACCCTCTACAACGCCTTCTCCCTGGTCGGGATCCTCAACCCCGGCGAGTTCCACGTCGTGTGCGCCTCGAACCTGACCGTTCCCAACTGCGACCAGGACGTCACGCCCGACACGAACCTGATCCAGAACGGCGCGCCCGACGCCGTGGTGCTCACGCGCCAGACCGTGATCATCGACGCGGTGAGCTACGAGGGCGAGGTGCCGGGCTACAACGAGGGCCAGGGCGCCACCACCGACACCGCCCTGACCTTCGACAGCATCAACCGCTATCCGGACGGCGTCGACACCGACGACAACTCCGTCGACTTCTA
>JAGRNP010000025.1:32041-41734 GCA_020440705.1 bacterium
GACACCGCCCTGACCTTCGACAGCATCAACCGCTATCCGGACGGCGTCGACACCGACGACAACTCCGTCGACTTCTATCTGCGCTGCGCCACGCCCGGCGAGCCGAACGCGCCGCCGGGGCTGATCTGCGAGGATCCGGTCGGCACGGAAGGTCAGGCGTGGGGCCAGATCAAGGCCCAGTACCGCTAGTCCGGCGACGGCCGCACGGAACGAGGAAGGACCCGGGACGGCCCGGGTCCTTCGCTGTTTCCGCACCACCGATCCGGCGGCTCAGGCCCCCGCCCCGGACACGGGCCGCCGCCGCGTGCCCCGCCACGTGTCGAACGAGTAGAGCACGAGCGCGATCCAGATCAGGCCGAAGCTGAGCAGGTGGTCGCGGGTGAAGGGCTCGCCGAAGGCCAGCACCGCCAGCAGCAGCTGCCCCGTGGGCGCCAGGTACTGCAGGAACCCCAGCGTGGCCAGACGCAGGCGCCGCGCGCCCTCGGCGAACCAGATCAGGGGCAGGGCCGTGAAGACGCCGGCCAGGGGCAGCAGCACGTTCAGCGTCGTCGGGCCGTGCAGGAAGACCAGCTCGCCCGACCGCCAGCGCCACGCGGCCCAGCCCAGGGCCACCGGCGCGAGCATCATGGTCTCCACCGTCAGGCCCTGGATGCCCGTGGCCGGCACCTGCTTCCGCAGCAGGCCGTACACGCCGAAGCTGAAGGCGAGGGCGAGCGCGATCACCGGCGGCCGGCCCAGGCGCACCGTCATCAGCACGATGGCCACCAGGGCCAGCAGCACCGCCACGGTCTGCCACCGGCGCAGGCGCTCGCGCAGGAAGACGAAGCCCAGCAGCACGCTGAACAGGGGGTTGATGAAGTAGCCCAGGCTCGCCTCGACGAGCCGCCCGTTGGCGATGGACCAGATGAAGAGCAGCCAGTTCGTCGCGATGAGGACCGTCGTGACCATGAGGGTCAGCTGGGTGCGCGGGCTGCGCAGGAGCAGGCCGAGACGGTCCCACTGGCGACGCGCCGCCGTCAGACCGAGCAGGAAGACCAGCGACCACACGATGCGGTGGGCCAGCACCTCGAGCGAGGGCACGGCGTGGACGGCCTTGAAGTACAGCGGCAGCACGCCCCAGGCGCCGTAGGCGGCCGTGGCGTAGGCCACGCCGGCGCGCTGGCGCCGGGGGTCGTCCGGGAGGGCAGGCGGTGTGCTCATGGCCGCCACGATAGGGCCGAAAGAGGGCCGGGGCCAGTGGCTTGTGCGGGTCGGTGGCGCGGGAGCCCGTCCGGCCCTGTCCGGCCCGATCCGGCCGTGGTAGAATGCCGCGGGAGGACATCAGAACCACGACCGGAACCGGGAGGGAATCCGTCATGCACCTGAAGATCGTCGTCGTCTGCGCCGCACTCGGCCTGGCCGGTCTGGCCGGCGCCACCACCCTGGACATCCCGGCCGCCCTGGTGGGCGAGGACGAGCGCGAGGACGCCGCCGCGCCCTGCCTCCAGGAGGACGCCTTCACCGCCGGGGTCGCCTCGACGGCCGCGAGCCTGCGCGTGGGCGGCACCGCCTACGGCTGCAACGCCGAATTCGCCGCCTGCTTCGAGTTCGATCTCGACGCGGCCTTCGGGCCGGGCCCGCGCCCCGCCGGGGCCGACGTGCTGTCCGCGACCCTGGTCGTGCGCAAGACGGGCTGGGCCGACGACGCCCAGGGCTTCGCCTACACCGCGGCCTTCGCCTATCTCGCCACCGGCGCGCCGATCCTCGTGCCGCGCGACGACCTCGACCCGGACACGGCCCTGGACGTGCTGTACCCGCCCGTGGCCAACGTCGACCTTTCGTTCGACGTGGTGGCCGCCCTGCGCGACGCCCTCGACGACGATGCCGACCGGCTGGGCCTGCTCCTGGCCGGCGTGTATTCCGAAGCCGGCTACGAGGACTACATCACCGTCGGCGGCGCCGGCAGCGCCGCGCCGCCCCGGCTGGTGGTCGTCTTCAACGAACCGGTGGCCACGACCGGCCTGAGCTGGTCGACCCTGAAGGCCGTCTGGCGCTGAAAAGGCGCCAGTCCCCCGTTTGGGGCGGGTTTCCGGGGGATTCCCGCCCGGCGGCCCGCCCGCCTCGTCCTTGACTCCGCGCGATCAGAACGCGATTCTTGTTGCAAAGTTTTGCATCCGTACGGGCAACTCCGGCCCGATCGGCCTCCGTGCGGTCAGGTGTCCCCAACACGAGGGAAAAGACCATGGATTCCGCCAAGATCATCTGGACCAAGATCGACGAAGCCCCGGCCCTGGCCACCTACGCCCTGCTGCCCGTCGTGCAGGCCTACACCAAGGGCACCGGCGTCGACGTCGAGACCAAGGACATCTCCCTGGCCGGCCGCATCATCGCCAACTTCCCCGAGAACCTGACCGCGGCCCAGAAGCTGCCCGACGCCCTGGCCGAACTGGGCGAGCTGGCGAAGACCCCCGCGGCGAACATCATCAAGCTGCCCAACATCAGCGCCTCGATCCCCCAGCTGCAGGCCGCCATCAAGGAGCTGCAGGACCACGGCTACGACATCCCCAGCTACCCCGAAGAGGCGAAGACCGACGCCGACAAGGCCCTGCAGGCCCGCTTCGCCAAGGTGCTCGGCTCGGCCGTGAACCCGGTGCTGCGCGAGGGCAACGCCGACCGCCGCGCCGCCATCTCGGTGAAGAAGTTCGCCCAGAAGAACCCGCACCGGATGATGAAGCCCTGGCCCGAGAGCGGATCGCAGTGCCGCGTCGCCTACATGGAGGACGGCGACTTCTACGGCAGCGAGCGCAGCACCACCCTGCCCGCCGCGACCACCGTGAAGATCGAGTTCGTCGGCGCCGACGGCGCGACGACGACCCTCAAGGAGGGCCTCGCGCTGCAGCAGGGCGAGGTCATCGACACCTCGGTCATGAACGTCCGCAAGCTGCGCGCGTTCTACGCCGCCACCATCGCCGAGGCCAAGCAGAAGGGCGTCCTGCTCTCCCTGCACCTGAAGGCCACGATGATGAAGATCTCCGACCCCGTGCTCTTCGGCCACGCGGTTGCCGTGTACTACGAGGAGGCGCTCACGAAGCACGCCGACACCCTCGCGGGCATCGGCGTGAACCTCAACAACGGCCTGCAGGACGTGTACGACAAGCTGGGCAAGCTGCCCGCCGACAAGAAGGCCGAGATCGAGGCCGACCTGATGAAGGTCTACGAGACGCGCCCCAGCCTGGCCATGGTCGACAGCCGCACCGGCAAGACCAACCTGCACGTGCCCAACGACGTCATCGTCGACGCCTCCATGCCCAACGTCGTGCGCGACGGCGGCAGGATGTGGAACTGGGACGACCAGCTCCAGGACACCATCGCCATGGTGCCCGACCGCTGCTACGCCACCATGTACCAGGAGATCATCGCCGACTGCCAGAAGCACGGGCAGTTCGATCCGGCGACCATGGGCAACGTGGCCAACGTCGGCCTCATGGCCCAGAAGGCCGAGGAGTACGGCTCCCACGACAAGACCTTCACCGCCCCGGCCGCCGGCGTGATCCGCGTCGTCGACGCGGCCGGCGCCACGCTGCTCGAGCAGACGGTCGAGACCGGCGACGTCTTCCGCATGTGCCAGACCAAGGACGAGCCCATCCGCGACTGGGTGAAGCTGGCCGTCAACCGCGCCCGCGCCACCGGCTCGCCGACCATCTTCTGGCTCGACGGCCACCGCGGCCACGACGCCGAGCTGATCAAGAAGATCGACGCCTACCTGCCCGGGCACGACACCGACGGCCTGCAGATCGACATCATGTCCCCCGTCGACGCCATGCGCTTCAGCTGCGAGCGCGTCCGCAAGGGCCAGAACGCCATCTCGGTCACCGGCAACGTGCTGCGCGACTACCTGACCGACCTCTTCCCGATCCTCGAACTGGGCACCAGCGCCCGCATGCTCTCGATCGTGCCCCTGCTGCAGGGCGGCGGCCTGTTCGAGACCGGTGCCGGCGGCTCGGCCCCGAAGCACGTGCAGCAGTTCCTCCAGGAGGGCCACCTGCGCTGGGACAGCCTGGGCGAGTACTGCGCCCTGGTCCCGAGCTTCGAGATGATCGCCGAGAAGACGGGCAACGCGAAGGCGGCCGTGCTGGCGAAGACCCTCGACCAGGCCGTGGGCGCCTACCTCGAGAACGCCCGCTACCCGTCGCGCAAGGTGAACGAGATCGACAACCGGGGCAGCAGCTTCTACCTGTCGCTGTACTGGGCCCAGGCCCTGGCCGCCCAGAACGACGACCTGGAGATGAAGGCCCGCTTCGAGGGCGTGGCCAAGGCCCTGGCCGCGGCCGAGGAGCAGATCGCGGCCGATCTGATCGGCTGCCAGGGCGGCGCCCAGGACATCGGCGGCTACTACCACCCGGACGACGCCAAGGCGGCGGCGGCCCTGCGGCCGAGCGCGGCGTACAACGCGATCATCGACGCGATGTAGTCGGGCCGGACGACCGGAACGCGAGAGGGCGGGCCACTTGGCCCGCCCTCTCTTGTATCCGAGGGAAGGTGGCTACTCGTCCACCGTCTTCGCGAGGTGCGCCGGATACCGGTCCCCCTCGACCGGAATCGCCGCCAACGCCTCCCCGATCCGCGCCAGATCGTCGGCCGTCAGCTCCAGCGCCGCTCCGCCCAGGTTCTCCTCCAGCCGGTGCCTCTTCGTGGTGCCGGGGATCGGCACGATGTCCTCCCCCTGCGCCAGCAGCCACGCCAGCGCGACCTGGGCCGGGGTCGCCCCGCGCTCGGCGCCGATCTCCGCGATCCGGCCGACCAGCGCCAGGTTGGCCCGGCGCGCCGCCGCCGCGAACCGCGGCACGAGGTTGCGGAAGTCCCCGTCTGCGAACGGCGTGTCGGCGTCGATCTTCCCGGTCAGGAAGCCCCGCCCCAGCGGGCTGAACGGCACGAAGGCGATGCCCAGCTCGCGGCAGGTGGGCAGGGTCTTGGTTTCCGGCTCGCGCCACCACAGGGAGTACTCGCTCTGCAGGGCCGTCACCGGCGTCACGGCGTGGGCCCGCCGCAACGATTCGGCCCCGGCCTCGGACAGGCCGAAGTGGAGCACCTTGCCCGCGGCGATGAGTTCGCCCACCGCGCCGGCCACGTCCTCGATGGGCACCGCCGGATCGACCCGGTGCTGGTACAGCAGATCGATGCGGTCCGTGCGCAGCCGCCGCAGCGACGAGTCGACCATCGTCCGGACGTTCTCCGGCCGGCTGTCCAACCCGTCGGCCGGGACGCCGCCCCTGAAGCCGAACTTCGTCGCGATGACCACCTCGTCGCGCACCGGCGCCAGGGCCTCGCCCACCAGCTCCTCGTTGGTGAACGGACCGTAGGCCTCGGCGGAGTCGAAGAAGGTCACGCCCAGGTCGTGGACCGTCCGGATCATGGCGACGGCCTCGTCCTTCGCGAGACCGCCGCCGTAGCCGAAGTTCAGGCCCATGCAGCCGTAGCCGAGCGCCGAGACCTGCGGTCCGCGCACACCCAACTGCCGGGTTTCCATGGTCGCCGTCCTTTCCGCGCATGATGTCCGTCGCACGCTACTCTTCGCGCAACGACGCCATGTCGATGGAGAAGCGGTACTTCACGTCCGACTTCATCAGCCGGTCGTAGGCCGCGTTGATGTCCTGGATCCGGATCACTTCGACGTCCGAGGTGATCCCGTGCTCGCCGCAGAAGTCGAGCATCTCCTGGGTTTCCCTGATCCCGCCGATGAGCGAGCCCGAGATGGAGCGTTCGCCGAAGATCAGGGCCATCGAGGCCAGGGGCACGGGCTTGTCCGGGGCGCCGACCAGGGTCATGTGTCCACGCAGGGTGAGCAGCTGGATGTAGGCGTTGATGTCGTGCACGGCCGAGACCGTGTCCAGGATGAAGTCGAAGCTGAAGGCGTGGGCCGCCATCTGCTCCGGGTCGGTCGAGATGATGACCTCGTGTGCGCCGAGTTCCAGCGCGTCCCTGGCCTTCGCCTCCGAGCGGGTGAAGACGACGGTGTGGGCGCCCATGGCGCGGGCGAACTTCACGCCCATGTGCCCGAGGCCGCCGAGGCCGATGATGCCGACCTTGTGGCCTTCCTTGACGCCGAAGCGCCGCAGCGGCGACCAGGTCGTGATGCCCGCGCAAAGCAGGGGCGCCACGCCGGACAGTTCGAGGTTCGTCGGCACCTTCAGCACGAAGTGGCTGTCGACGACGATGTCGCTCGAGTAGCCGCCGTAGGTGACGCCGCCGAGGTGCTTGTCCGGCCCGTTGTAGGTGTAGACGGCGTTGGCGCAGAACTGCTCGGTGTGGGACTCGCAGACCGGGCAGTTCTTGTCCGCATCGACGAGGCAGCCGACGCCGACGATGTCGCCCGGCGCGTGGGCGGAGACGTTCGCCCCCACCTCGGTCACCCGGCCGACGATCTCGTGACCGGGCACGCAGGGGTACACCGTCTGCATGAAGTCGCTCCACTCGTTCCGCACCGTGTGCAGGTCAGAGTGGCAGATGCCGCAGTAGAGGATCTCGATCTTGACGTCGTTGTCGCCGGTCGCGCGGCGCTTGATGACGTCCTCCGCCAGGGGCGCGGTGCTGCTGGCGGCGGAATAGGCCTTGGTCTCGAACATGGCGATATCTCCCCTGTCTCGATTTCTTTGGCTGTTTGAGTCGGACGGCCACAGGATAGTCACGTCGGATCGAAGCCGACAGCAGGATCCTGCTTCTTCATTGCCTATTCCTGCCTGATCGGGCCGCCGCCCCGGTCCGCCAGGTCGTCCAGGATCGGACAGTCCGGACGCTTGTCGCCGTGGCAGGCGTGGACGAGGCCGCGCAGGGTGTCGCGCATGGCCGCCAGTTCGGTGATCTTCCGTTCGATCGCCGCGAGGTGGGCTTCGGCCACCTCCTTGACCTCGGCGCTTTCGCGGTGGTCGTCCCTCCACAGCGACAACAGCTCGCCCACCTCTTCCATGGTGAACCCGAGATCGCGGGCCCGCTTCACGAAGCGCAGGACGTGCACGGCCTGCTCGCCGTAGACCCGATAGCCGTTGGCCGCCCGGCGCGGCCGCGGCACCAGGCCCGACTCCTCGTAATAGCGGATGGTCTTGGCGGACACCCCCGTGCGCCGGGCCAGTTCGCCGATGACCATCCGTCCGTCGCTCCTGTTGTCTCTGCCGGTTCTCATCGCGTCGGCCTCCAGCGCCGCAGCAGCAGAGCGTTGCTGACCACGCTCACGCTCGACAGGGCCATGGCCGCCCCGGCGAACATGGGCGTCAGCATCCCGGCTGCAGCCAGCGGGATACCCACCGTGTTGTAGATGAAGGCCCAGAACAGGTTCTGGCGGATCTTGCGGCGCGTGGCCCGCGAGACGCCGATGGCGTCGGCGATCAGCGTCGGCTCGGAGCGCATCAGGGTCACACCGGCCGTGTGCATCGCCACGTCCGTGCCCGAGCCCATGGCGAAGCCGACATCGGCCGCAGCCAGGGCCGGCGCGTCGTTCACGCCGTCGCCGACCATGGCCACCACCGCGCCGCCGTCCCGCAACTCCTGCACGTGGCGGGCCTTGTCCTCGGGCAGCACCTCCGCGATCACCTCGGCCACGCCGAGCTCGGTGCCCACGGTCTCGGCCGCCGCGCGATTGTCGCCGGTCAGCATGATCGTCCGCACACCGACCGCGGCCAGTCGCGCCAGTGCCTCGCGCGACGACTCGCGCGGCGCGTCGCCGACGGCGATCCCCCCGCGCATGGCGCCGTCCACCGCGACCCACATCACCGTCAGGCCGCGGGCCTCGAGATCGGCCGCCCGATCGCGCACGGCGCTGCGGTCGAACCCGCGCTCGTCCATCAGGCGCGGACTGCCCACCAGCACCGCGGCCCCTTCGACCCGGGCCGACACGCCGCGCCCGGGCAGGGCCCGGAATTCCGTCGCCTGCGGCACGTCGAGCCCGCGCTCCTCGGCCCGACGCCGCACGGCATCCGCCAGCGGGTGCTCGCTGCCCCGTTGGGCCGCCGCGACCAGGGCCAGCAGGGCATCCTGATCGTCGGCCAGGATCTCGCGCACGTCCGGCCGCCCCACCGTCAGGGTGCCCGTCTTGTCGAGCACGACCGTGTCGACGGCATGGGCCGTCTCGAGGGCCTCGGCGTCCTTGATCAGGATGCCCGCACGCGCGGCCGCGCCCGTGCCCACCATCAGGGCCGCCGGCGTGGCCAGGCCCAGGGCGCAGGGGCAGGCGATGACGAGCACGGCCACGGCGTTCACCAGTGCCCGCTCGAGCCCGGAGCCCGCCAGCACCCAGCCCGCGAAGGTCAGCACCGCAATGCCCATGACGACCGGCACGAACACGGCCGCGACCCTGTCCACGGTCTTCTGGATCGGCGCCTTGGTCGCCTGGGCGTCCTGGACGAGGGCCACGATCCGCGCCAGGGCCGTCTCGTCGCCGACCCGTGTCGTCTCGACCTCAAGCAGGCCGTCGCCATTGATCGAGCCCGCGGTGACGTCGTCGCCCTCGTCCCGCGCCACGGGCAGGCTCTCGCCCGTGAGCAGCGATTCGTCGAGCTGGCTCGCGCCGGCCACGACGCGCCCGTCTACCGGAACCCTCTCGCCCGGCCGGATGACGACGACCTCGCCCCGGCCCACGGCCTCGGCCGGCACCTCGATCTCCCGCCCGTCCCGCTTGACGCGGGCGGTCTCGGGACGCAGGTCCATCAGCGCCCGGATGGCGCGCGTGGTGGCGTGCTTGGCCCGCGACTCGAGCCACTTGCCGATGCGCACGAAGGTGATGATGGCGGCGGCGCCCTCGAAGTAGAGGTGCCCGCCGCGGGGCAGCAGGAAGAGCGACAGGGCGAAGGCCGCCGTCGTGCCCAGGGCGACCAGCGTGTCCATGTTGGCGGTGCGCGAACGGGTCGCGGCCCAGGCGCCCCGGTAGAAGCGGGTGCCGGCCACGAACTGCACGGGGGTCGCCAGGGCCAGTTGCGCCCACCCGGATAGCGACCAGGTCAGCCCGAAGGGGGCCAGGACCATGGGCGCCACCAGGGGCAGGGTCAGCAGGGCGGCGCCGCCGAGCACGAGCGCCTCGCGGCGGGACCGCGCGGCCTCGACCCGGTCGGCGGCCTCGCGTTCGGCCTGGGCCGAGGGGGCCGGGGCCGCCTCGTAACCGGCAGCGGTGACGGCCTGCACGAGGGCCTCGGTCGCGGTCCCCGGCGCCACGGCCACCGTTGCGGTCTCGGTCGCCAGGTTCACCTGGGCCGACTCGACCCCGGCCACGGACTTCAGGGCCTTCTCGACCCGTCCGGCGCAGGTCGCGCACGTCATGCCGCCGATCGCCAGGCGCACTGCCGCAACCGGAACGCGGTAGCCCGCCTCGCCGATCACGCGGGCCAGGCCGTCGACGTCCGTCCTCTGCGGGTCGAAGTCCACGGTCGCCGTCTCGGCGGCGAAATTCACGCTGGCGGCGGCGACGCCGTCCGCGGCACCGAGGGCCTTCTCCACGCGCGCCACGCAACTGGCGCAGGTCATGTCCGCCACGGGCAGGACGATGCGGATATGGTCGATCGCGGCCGCAGCCGCTTGGTCATCTGTCGTGTTCGTCGTCTTGGTCGTCGTCTTGGTCGTCGTCTTGGTCGTCATCGGGGTCTCCTCGGTTGGGGCGTTCTCCACACCCCCAAGGTCGACGTTCCAGCCACTGGAAGGTCAACACCCCCACCATAATTTTTTTCCCGCCCC